>DATGEP010000375.1:0-3646 GCA_035310125.1 Ktedonobacterales bacterium | reverse complement strand
CAGAATGTAGGCTGTTTCAACCATCTCAAGCATGAAGGTGCTGAGGCCGCGAGCAAGGTCGTCTTCCGCGCCGACACGCAGGAAGATACGATCAACCAGGCCGATCGTCGCCTTCTCGGCGGGAACGAACGCGCCAATCTGAGCGAGCAGCACGATGGAGGCTACCTGGCGCAAATAAGTGGACTTGCCGGCCATATTGGGGCCAGTGAGCAATATGACGCGGGCGCCGCTCGGTGACTCTCCGGCGCCAGAAAGCCGGAGATCGTTGGTGGTAAACTCTCTGCCGTCCAGCGTGGCCTCAACAATGGGGTGACGCCCACCGGTGATTTCTAGCCTGCCGTCATCCGCTATGACGGGTCGAACATATCCGCGAGCCAGGGCAACGGCGGCGAGTGACAGCCAGACATCCGCCTGCGCCAGCGCCGCCGCAGTGAGCCGTAGACGCGACTGGAACGCGGCAAGCTTGCGCAGCACATCCACGTAGAGGTCACGCTCAACCGCTTCGATCTGCTCCTCGCCATGAAGGACTACGGCCTCCTGCTCCTTGAGCTCGGCGGTCACAAAGCGCTCGGCGTGGGCGAGGGACTGCCGGCGCTGATATTCAGCAGGCACGCGGTCCATATTGGGGCGCGACACCTCAAGGTAGTACCCGAAGACTTTGGTGAAGCCAACTTTCAGGGATTTTATGCCGGTTCGCTGCCGTTCCTGCGCTTCGAGCGTGGCGATCCAGGCGCGCGCGGAGGCAATGGAGGCGTTGAGTGAGTCGAGATCCGGGCTGTAGCCACGGCGAATGATCCGCTCATCGTCACAATTGGGATCGGCAACCGCCGATTCGATCAACTGGCGCACTTCCGCGCAGTCATCGAGGGTCAGGCGCAGGGCCAGGAGAGCGGCGGATTCAGCCTCGCCGAGCGCGGCGGCTAGCAGGGGCACGCGCGTGAGCCCCAGCACGAGCGCATGCAGCTCGCGTGGTAGTGCGGTGCCGTGTACGATGCGGGCGGTGAGTCGTTCGAGATCAGCGAGGCCATCGAGCGCGGCGGCAACCTGCGCTCGGAGCGCGGGCCGTTCGTGCAGATCGGCTATGGCGTCGAGGCGCTGCTCGATCAGCGAGCGGTCTTTCAGCGGCTGAAGCAGTGTGCGGCGTAACAGGCGCGCGCCCATGGCCGTCCGGGTGGCGTCCAGTAAACCCAGCAAAGTGGCGCTATCACGGTTGATTGCGACGGCAGCGCGATTGGTGTACGCAGGCTCGATGACTTCCAAGGCGCGCCATGTGCGCCCATCTATCTCAACGAATCCGTTTGTATCGTAGCGCTGCAAACTGGTGAGGAGTCGCAGCAACGCGGGATTCATACGCTCAAGGTACGCCACGACCGCGCCCGCAGCAGCCACGGCGAGCGGAGCATCGTCACACCCAAAGGCCTCCAGCGTCGCGACCTTGAAGTGGTGGCAGAGGCGCACGCGAGCGGCTTCGGCGTCGAAGTAGTGCGACGGGCAGGGAGTTGAGCCGTACTGCGCCCACCAGTCGTTGATGGGTTCGCCGTCCCGCACGTTGCCAGGGGTCGCTGGCTCTTCCACGAGCAGCTCCGCCGGACCGAGACGCTGAATCTCGGCGTGCAGGGCATCTGGGAGGGAGCCAGCGGACCACTGTGTGCAGGTGAAGGCGCCGGTGCTGGCGTCCACGCAGGCGAGGCCAGCACCCATCTGTCGGCGCCGCCTGGAGCCGGATGGGGCCAGGGCTACTGCCACAAGGTAGTTATCCCGCGTCGCAGGCACCATATTGGGTTCCACGACGGTGCCAGGCGTCAGGATGCGAGTGACTTCGCGCCGGACGAGGCCCCGCCCAGGTGGGCTGACTTGTTCGCAGATTGCGACCTTGTATCCACGAGCGACGAGCCGAGCGGCGTAGGTGTCCAGCGCGTGAATGGGCACGCCGGCCAGCGGGACGGTTTCGTCGGGGCCGTAGCTGCGGCGGGTGAGCACGATCTGTAGCTCGCGCGCCGCGATGCGGGCGTCCTCGTCGAACGTCTCGAAGAAGTCGCCTATTTGATAGAGAAGAATGGCGTCCTGATGCTGGGCTTTGATGTCGAGGTACTGGCGGCGTGCGGGCGTAGTCATGGTGATCCTATGAATCTGGGCACTGGGCGGTAAGGATGCAGATGCTGCGCGAAGACTCCAACCGTCGCTGCGCCATTTTAACATGTAGAGATACCTGCGGTGTAGGGCGCCGGGAGACGAGATTTTATCACGGAGATGACGGAGATCACGGAGAGAGCGGAGGGGCACCGAGGAAGGGAGGGGAGTTGCCGATTCTGCCGGAATTTCAGAATTTACAGTTGAGGTAGGAGGGGAAAGCAACGCAGAAGAGGCAGCGACGAGCGGGGAGGTTGCCGATTCTGCCGGAAATCGTGATCGCGTACTGCTCAGGACGGGAGCGGCAGGCGGTGTCCCCTTGGCGGCGCGGCATGATGAGACAGTGACAGGCGAGGTTGCCGATTCTGCCGGAATTTGAGGGTACATACCATTGCTCCTGGTGGCATGAGACGGACGGACTCAGCAGCCTGGACGGTAATGTCGCATGCGCGGGAGCGCGGCGCGACGGTCAGAGGGCTGCCATGAGCGGGCAGCTACGGATGCGAATGCCGTAGAATCTCCTCAGTCTCATCATTCCATGCGTGTGCGCCAGAAGCGGGGGTGTGCGATCAATGCCTATCGTTACTACGGACGAGCAGCTTCGCGAAATCCTGACGCGCTTCCGGCGCATCGCGGTCCTCGGGCTCTCCGATAAGTCAATGCGGCCGAGTTACGGCGTTGCGGCCTTTCTCCAGCGGCAAGGGTATGATATCTGGCCGATAAATCCGAATCTGGCGGGCCAAATGGTATTAGGCCGCCGGGTGTATGGGAGTCTGCGCGACTTACCAGATGCGCCGGAGATAGTGGATGTGTTTCGGCGGTCAGAGTTTGTGGCAGAAATTGCCGAGGAGGCCATGACACGCGGCGCGAAGGTGCTGTGGACGCAGCTTGGCGTGCGCGACGACGTGGCGGCGGAGCGGGCGAGCGCGGCTGGGCTGTATGTAGTGCAAGATCACTGCCCAGCAATAGAGTATCCGCGTCTAGGGATAAATCGCGCGGGCGGCTGACTTTCCTATAGCCGTAGACTATGAAAGTGGGTTGCGTAGAACTGAAGACGGTGCGCTTGTCGAAACGCCGAGGCAACTGTTTGATCCCGCGTCTGCGGGGGTGCGCGCGGACGTGATGGACATGACGGGCCAGGAGGGGCGCAGCAGGCAGCGCCCCTACAGTGGCGGGTGTGCGGGAGGCGGGCGCAGCAGGCAGCGCCCCTACAGTGGCGGACAGACGGACGCGCGAGGGACGGGCGCGGTCGTGATGCACATGTACCAGGTACGACGGACACGACCGGTGCGTGGCGGGCCAGGACGGGCGCAGCAGGCCAGGCGGACAAACGGACGTACGGGAGGCGGGTGCGGGAGACAGCGCCCCTACACGCGTGTGGCGACGGCCAGCGTCCCAACCAGATGTAGGATGATGCCACAGTGATTTGGGAGGGTGGCGTCGTGCGGCTGCGGGGGCTGAAGACCCCCGGCTCATCTCCACCGCATCTGGGTTGTGAGTACACCACCAACCCGGG
>DATGEP010000374.1:0-22777 GCA_035310125.1 Ktedonobacterales bacterium | reverse complement strand
GCCGCCCAATTCCAGGGAGATACGCTTGATCTGGTCCGCCGCCTGACGCATCAGCGTGCGGCCAACTTCCGTCGAGCCGGTGAAAGCAATCTTATCAACGTGAGGATGTTTCACCAGCGCCGCACCCACCACCGAGCCATGACCTGGCAATACACTTACTACGCCCTCTGGTACACCTGCTTCCACGCAAATCTGGCCGAGCGCGAGCGCAGTCAGCGGCGTCAGCTCCGCCGGCTTGAGGATGGCGCAGCAGCCGACCGCCAGTGCGGGTGCCAGCTTCCAGGCCGCCATGACGATGGGATAGTTCCAGGGGATGATCTGCCCCGCTACTCCCACCGGCTCGCGCCGCGTAAAATCAAACCCTGTGCCAGCCGGAATGGTTTCGCCCATCAGCTTTGTGGCAGCGCCCGCGTAATACTCGAAGCAGAGCGCGATGCCCTTCACCTCGGCGGTGGCGTAGGTAATCGTCTTGCCGCAGTTTTTGCTCTCCAGGGTCGCCAGCTCGTTGACGCGCTCCGAAATGATCGCGGCGATTTTATTCAACACCTTGGCGCGGCGCCACGCCGGCCAATTCGGCCACGGTCCCTCATCGAAGGCTTTACGCGCGGCGGCCACCGCGCGGTTCACATCCTCCACGCCCGCCTCGGCAACTTGCGCCAGCGTTTCCCCCGTCGCAGGATTGACGGTTGAAAACGTCTTGCCGTCCGCCGCTGGCATGCGCTTACCGCCGATCAGCAATTCTTCCGTCGTCAGTGCTATTGACATCGTCATCGCCTCCTCTATCGTTCTTCGTGTCACTGCGGAAGGTCTTTGCCTTGATTATGGCAGCCGACACCGCTGGCGCACAAGGCGCGACTCCATACATAAACGCCCCGACCGCCAGATCAGGCAATCGGGGCTTCACGTTTTTACCAGCGATCACGCGCGCCGCGCGGCGGCGTTCGAGGGCGTCGCGGGCGGAGTGAGTGGTCGAGCGGCGCCCGGCTTGCGGGTGAGCCGCCAGAAAAGTGTTCCGCTCACGGCGAGGAAGGCAACATAGAGCGTCATCTGCAATATCGTCGGTGCCTCAGCGTAGCCGACAAAGGAATGCAACAGATCGCCGACGGTGCTGTTTTCGCTCAGCACCTGCGCGGTGCTCCAGAGCGGTGTTGCGGCGAACGAAATCCAGCCGAGCTGCTGCATATTCTGCACGGCGTCACCTAGCAGGCCCGCCGCGAAGATGAGCAAAATGATGCCCATGACGCGGAAGAAGACGCGGTAATCCAGCCGGTAGCCAAGCCGGTAGATCATGAAGCTCAAAGCCACCGACGCCGCGATGCCTAGTGTCGCGCCAAGCAGGAGCAGCATGGCGTTTGTCTGGAAGGCGAATGCCAGCGTGAAGACCGCCGACTCGAGCCCTTCGCGCCCGACCGTCGTGAAGGCCAGCAAACCCAGCGCAAATCCCGAGCCGGCGTTGCTTGCCTTCTCCGCGATTTCCTGTTTCATCGTTCGGCTATGTGACTGCATCCAGAAGGTCATGGTCGTGAGCAGCACAACCGCCGCGAGGTAGGTAGCGGTTTCGAAGACCGTCTGGAAGGTAGTTCCGCTGTACTCGCGCACGGTCGCATAGAGCGCGACGCCGCCCACCAGTGATCCCGCAATCGCGACTCCCACACCGATCCACACGGCACGGATATATTGCGCCATTCCGAGCTGGCGCAGCACCGCGAACAGGATGCTCACGACCAGGCTGGCTTCCAATCCTTCCCGGAGGAAGAGGATAAAGGCGGCGACCATGTATATGCTCTTTCCTGTTATGCATGCGCTGACGTATTGCCGAACTGAAACCGGCGCGGCGAGCTCCGAGGTCAAATCCTACTGCGCCAGTCGGATATTAGCATGCCCTTACACGAGCGGTCAAGAGATGGAGACTTAGAAATTCGTGGGAAGCTGCTGAAAAATCACTTGCGCGCGTGCCCAGTCCTTGGGCGCATTCGCGTTGAAAACTGATAGCCCATCTGGGTCGTAGTGCGCCGCGACGGCCTGCGGCACCTCGCGCACGCGAATCGTGCTAAACAGATGGTGAAGCGCCCGGTCACCCGCGGCGAGCTGCGCCTCCAGCGCTGGTAAGCATGACGTACTGTACACGGCGTGCAGTTGCTCCGTCCCGTGCGCTGCTCGCAGTACCACGGCGTCTACGTCTGGTGATGTCAGCGCCAGATCTACCATTGCTCGCACGAGATCGGGCGCGACGAACGGCATATCGCACGCGACGGCGAATATCCAGGAAGTTGTGGTTGCCCGCAATGCGCTGCCGATGCCTGCCAGCGGTCCCTGCCCCGGCTGCGTGTCTGCGACGATGCGCACGCCCGGAACGAGCGCGGCAAGCTCAGCCGGCCCCGCGACGATCACCTCGGCCAGCGCGCAGTGAAGTCGACGCACCGCGCGCCGCAGCAGCGGCTCGCCGCCCAGCAGCAGCGCCGCCTTGTCCTGCCCCATGCGCGTGCTGCGTCCGCCCGCCAGCACCACTCCCGTCGCCTGGGTGCGCCGCTGCTGCTCCGCAGTGTCCGTCGTCATGTCACCCATCCCCATTCCTGCGCCGGTCTGGAGTCCTATGGAGATGCTAGCGTATCAAACCGTTTGGCTGCCGCGCATCGTAGCAAGATACCAGCCATCGGCCTCAAGGCGATTGATGGCGTCCTGGACCGTCGTGTAAGCCTTCCTCCATCCTATCATGTGCCAGCCATTGCTGGTCCGTCGCATTTGTTCGCCTGGCTGATGAAACTGCGGAGCAGGTGAATGGGGAAATCCGTCCTCACTTCAGACGGTCACGAGATCTTTGATGCGGTCATAGATTGTCTTGCTGATCGGCACCAGCAGCAGTTGGCTCACGGCGGTGAAATTGCCGTGCTTCACCCGATATGTCACAATGCGCCGGGCAGTTGTCAACGTGATGCTCAGCGCGTCGTGCATCTGCTGCGCTGTCGCCAGGTTGATGTCAACTTTCCCGCCCAACTCCAGCGGAACCTGCTCACCCACCCGCGGCACGTAGATGGATTGCCCATCACCGACCGGCGACGCCAGATTCACCCGCGTCAGATCTGCCGTTGGGAGAACACCACCTGCCGCCGTGATCAAGTCATGTACGCGGGCACCTTGCACAAGCGCGTAGACGCCGGGGGTCCGCACAGCTCCCAGCACGTACGCCTGGATCGTCTCGTTGGGGCTGACCCCTGGACCGCTGATCGTGACTGGAGATCGTGCTAGCGCCAATTGTGGCGGCCAATTTCCCATGCGAACCAGTACGCTGATCGTGATAGCTGCCAAGAGGGCGCACGAAACCGCCAGTGAAACCAGCGTGTACCATCGCGAACCAAACATGCGCCCGAAGAATCCGCCACCCGTTGCTCTCATACGGTATAGCCTCGTCGTTCACAGCATCATGCGCGCCGGCTCCTTTTCTGGCGCCCAGTATAGCGAGATGGCTGTGAGCTGACAAGTGGGCAAGTGATTTGCGCGCGCGGCAGTGAGGCTGCTGCCCCACACGCTCAGGTCCGCGCGGGCTTTGCCTCTACCGGATGGCGCTCGCGCACGACGATGTTGGTAAATGGCACACGGAAGACGGTGAAAACGTCCAGGCTAATGAGCAGACCACCCAACAGGCAGAGCGCGCCAAGCAGCTCGCCCAGCGCCGCGCCGCCGCTGTTGCCAAGCGCCTGTACTCCCGTCAGGATGCCCGGAAAGATCGCGCCGAGCGCGAGGAGCGCCATTGAAACCAGCCGGTAGCCGGGCGCTCGTTTACGCCAGAATGTCCAGGCGCTCCATGCCGCGCCGCCGAAGAGGAATAGGCCGCCGAGGATATTGAGGGGAATGGCGATGGCGCGCACGTCTGCGGGCAACATATCCAGCGCTGTTTTTCCCGTTACTGCCTGAGTGTCCGTACCATGCATAGCGATGTATGTGGCGAGTGCATTCGACACTGAATCCGTCAAGAAGCGAAAGGCAACATAGAGTGAGAGGACGGCGACGATGGCGGTGACAGCGTGCGCAACACGACGCGGACCGAGCAGGTAGAGCGAGCCGAGTCCCAGGAACACGGCGGTGACGGTGCCGCCAAAGAAATACCATGCCTTGTACTCGCCGACAGTCCAGTGCGAAGCGCTACCAGCAAACGCCGCCCCCGCGCCGAGGCTATAGAAGAGCAGTCCCAGCGACCACATCAATTTATAGGGCCGGGGCCGGAGAAGATGTTGGTCGAAGATGAAAACAGCGGCGACCAGCGCCGCGACCGCGGCGAGCAGCTCGATAATCGCGGTGGCTCCCATAGCTCAGACTCCTTGTCCGGCCACGCCGCCGGAAGCGAAATATGCCTCCAAGGCCCGCACGATCCCCTGTGTCGTATATTCCTCGGCGACGACCGCCGGCTCCAGGCCATACTCGCGAAGTGTGCTTGCAGTAATCGGTCCGATGGCCGCCAGCGCAATTCCGCGAAGCGTAGCGGCGGGGTCGCGTCCCATCGCCATCAAGCCGCGCATCAGGCCATGCACGGTGGACGAGCTGGTGAACGTGATCGCATCAACCGACCCTTCGTCGAACACCGCGCGCAGCTTCTCTTCCGGCACTGGCTGAATCACCGTCCGGTACGCCGCGATTTCGTCAACATCCGCTCCGCGAACGCGCAACTCGTCCGCCAGCGCCTGTCGTGCGATATCCGCTCGCAGCAGCAGGATGCGCTGCCCCGCGACGTTTCCAAGCGTCTCGACGATGGCTTCCGCCACGTACTGTTCGGGCATCGCGGCGGACGACACACCGTGTCCCGCCAACGCCCGTGCCGTCGCCGGCCCTATCACCGCGATCCTCGCGCGCCCCCGCTCCGCCCACGAGTGGCCGGTGACCGCCAGCCGCTCAGCCACCGCACGCACTCCATTGGCGCTGGTTAGCACGATCCAGTCATAGCTTGCCAGCTCGTCCAGCGCGGCATCTAGCGCCGTGGTGTCCTCAAGCGGCACGACGGCGATTGCCGGCAGCGCCGTCACCCGCGCGCCCGTCGCCGCAAGCTGCTCCGCGAACTCCGCCGCCGCATCGGCTGGGCGCGTAATCACCAGATGCTTGCCCGACAGCATCCGCGGAACCTGTGTGCCAGTATTCATGATGAACGTCTCTTCCTCTGCTCCATGCCACCCGCATTGCTCCCGGCCACTGGGTTTGGACCCGCCAGCGATTGGAGCGCTCGTGAGCGTGCCGCTCGCCACCGGTTGCGACAGCGGCGCATATGGCAGGCGCAAGCTACCGGCTTAGAATTTCCCGGAGTATCTCGCCCGCGCCGCCGCGTAGCAGCTCACGCGCGACACCGCGACCGAGCGCCACGGGTCGGCCAATCGGACCTTGCCGCTCAACCCGCACCAAGCGCCGCCCGTCCACGCTCGCCACCACCGCGATCAATCGCAGTGTGGCACCGCCGGGCAGGACGGAGGCGTGCGCACCCAGCGGCACCTGGCAGCCACCGCCAAGCGCCGCCAGCACCGCTCGCTCAGCCGCCACAGCCGTGTGGGTGGGCGCGTGGTTGATCAGACGCAGCAGATGTCGCAGTCGCCGGTCCGAAGCTCGCACCTCGACGGCCAGCGCACCCTGCCCGACTGCTGGCACGATGACATCCACGGGCAGCAGCTCGGTGATGTTGTGCTCCAACCCCAGCCGCCGCAGTCCCGCTACCGCGAGGATTGTCGCGTCCGGACCGTCCAGAGCCAGCGCTTTACGGAGCCGCGTGTCCACATTGCCGCGAATATCCACTACTCGCAAATCAGGCCGCGCGTGCAGCACCTGCGCTTTGCGCCGCAGGCTGCTCGTTGCCACTGTTGCCCCAGCCGGCAATTGCAGCAGCCCCACGCCCGAGCGTGACACCAGCGCGTCGCGTGGATCTTCACGCTCCGGAATCGCCGCCAGCGTCAGGCGGCCATCCAGCTTCCCCGGGAGATCCTTCAGGCTATGCACCGCTGCGTCAATCGCAACTTCGCTCGCAGCCGCCGGATCTCCGGTCCCACGCGCCGGCACTGAATGGTCGCGCCCGCGCTCAACCTCCACCAGCGCCAGATCGTTCAGCGGTTGCACCGCAACGTCGAGCTCGCCCGCCAGCAGCGCTCGCTCCAGCTCCGCGACGAATATGGACTTGTCGCCAAGCAGCGTCAGCGGCACGTTGGAATGTTGCGTCCGGTCGCCCTGAGTCTTGATTTCCTCGACGCGAAATCGCGCGTGAGGCGCCTGCTCTCGTATCCGATCCAGTACCCAGTTCGTCTGCCAGAGCGCCAGCGCTGACCCGCGCGAGCCGATCACCAGCGGCACGTTTCGCTTGCCTGTTCGCATCGGGGCGACCTGTGTTTCGTGAGTCTCGCTCGTCGAAGCTGCTGCCACGCTCGCAACCTTTTCCACGTCACGCGCCGATCACGCGGATCGTCTGGATCGCGTATACCGCCTTGCCGCGAGAGTATGCGGCCTGGCACACTAGAGAGTATAGCAAAGCCCCTCGACCGCGCCCAGGCCCGAATGTCCCAATGGCCGGGTGGCAGGCACCATGATATAATCCTTCAGTGAGTGTATCTTCGAGATACAGCACAGCATCGCGAGCCTCGAATATCGCCCGCGGACTCCAGCCGCGCGTATGCTCAAGTGCGTTGCCGCGCCACGTCCGCGCCGTTATCCTCAGGCCCGCGCGAAGGGACTAGTTCTCCATGAGCACAACTATCGGGAAACGTGGAAAAGACGTACCGATGCTGCCGCCGCGAACGCCGGCTGAATACATTGCGGGCCAGCAAGAGGCGAACGTCGTCATTACAAGTCTGGCGGATATGGTCACGTGGGCGCAAAACTATGCGCGAAGTCGCTCCATCTGGCCGCTGGGTTATGGTCTGGCTTGCTGTGCCATCGAGATGATGGCTACCGCTTCCGCCCCACAACATGATCTAGCTCGCTTTGGCTCAGAGGTGTTCCGTTCCAGTCCCCGTCAGGCCGATCTCATGATCGTCGCTGGCACGGTCTGCACGAAAATGGGCCCGCGTCTCGTCCGCCTCTGGGAACAGATGGCTGATCCCAAATGGGTACTGTCTATGGGACAGTGCGCTACGTCGGGCGGCGAGTTTTACGATAGTTACTACACCGTGCAGGGTGTTGATACCATCGTCCCCGTGGACGTGTATGTGCCTGGCTGCCCGCCTCGCCCGGAGGCGCTGGTCGAGGGTATCCTCAAGCTGCGTGAGAAGATCGAAAAGCAAGGTTTGAAAATCAAGGGCGAGGAGTAGGAGCCGATGCGTGGAATCCTTCAGGGACTCGGTCTGACTCTCAGCCACCTGAGCAGGCCCAAGCCGACTCGTCTGTATCCGTATGAAAAACGCAGGCTGCCCGACCGCAGTCGCGGCCTCATTCAATTGATTCAAGAGGCGGGACAGGATACGCCGTTCAACCTCAAGTGTGAAGCGTGTCTGCTCTGCGAAAAGGTCTGCCCACCGCGCGCCATCACCATCGAGGCGCGCCCGACGCTGCGCTTCCGCCGACGACCATATTTTTCCGAGACCTCTGTAGCTGGCTTTTACACGCCACGCTACTCCGAGTACGCCGTACGCTATCCTAACCCACCGCTCTCGCCACCCGCAGATACGCCCGTTACGATTGACCTGGAGGCGCCAGTGGATCTCGCCCGCGCGGACGAGCTGTTGGATCGGGCGTCGTTCGAAGCCTGGGATCTCACGAGCTTGATCAATGAGCTGATGATGCTGTACGATGGCTTGCCGCTGGCGGTGGCCTGGCGGGTTGTCGAGCGACGCGGTGTGGATATGAGCGATGTCTTTGGGATTGCGACGGCTAGCCCCTACTTCAAGCCCTGGAAACCGAAGAATGCCGCCACCTTGCGAGAAGATCAGGTGGAGAGCGGGCCTTCGCCAGCGACACGTGGCAAATACGGTAATATCAACCACAGGAGGGGCGTGAGTGCCTGATACACCATTTCGGCTGCTTGTGAGGTCGGATGCCCCAGCGCTCGTCACTTACGACGCCTACCGCCAGGAAGGCGGCTACTCTGCGCTGAGACAGGCCCTCACCACTATGACGCCTGAGCAGGTCATCGCCGAAGTGCGCTCCGCTGGTTTGCGCGGGCGTGGCGGCGCGGGCGTGCTCACCGCCGAGAAGCTGACGCTCGCGGCGCGCTCCGACACCGCCCCAAAGTACATCATTGCGAACGCCTACGATGCCGATCCGCGCTCACGAATAAGCCGGACGCTGCTGGCCCGCGCTCCGCACCGCATCGTCGAGGGCATGGCGCTGGCGGCGTATGCCGTCGGCGCAAGCGAAGGCTTCCTCTACATGCGCGGTGGTGATCCTGACCTGGCGGCCACAGTCAACCGTGCGCTGCGCGAGGCGCAGGAGAACGGCATTCTCGGTTCCGGTGTCTTCGGGACGCGCTTCAATCTCACCATCAACCTCGTCGGTGTCGAGATCGGTTTTATGGGTGGCGAAGAGTCCACGCTCATTCAGGTTCTCAAAGGTCGCCCGGCCAAAGCGCAGCAGCGCCCGCCTTATCCTACCGAATACGGCCTTTTCAATCGCCCCACTATCGTGCAGAATGCCGAAACACTGGCGAATCTGCCTGATATTGTGGTGCGCGGCGGCGAGGCTTTCCGCGCGGTTGGCACAAAGGCTACACCTGGCACGAAGCTGTTTACGGTCATCGGAGCAGATACCCCGGAAGACGCTGGCGTCCTCGTCGAAGTGCCTTTCGGCGCGACCATTCAGGATGCGTTGCGTTTGGCCGGTATTTCCGTAAATGAAACCAATGCTCGTGCCGTCGTCCTCGGCGGCAAAGAGGGCGGCGTGCTTCCGCTGTCGCGGCTCTCAACGCCGCTGGACTACGAAAGTCTGGAGGATACTGGCGCCATCATCGGCTCCAGCATCATTCAAGCGCTGCCAGTGAATACGTGCATGGTGGCGTGGGCCATGCGGCAGAGCGACTACCTCGCGGCGGAATCGTGCGGCAAGTGCGTCCCATGTCGTGTCGGCGTGAAGCGCATCGCCGGGACGCTCGAAGGGATTGCCAGCGGGCTTGGGGCCACGGGCGATCTGGCGCTGCTCGAAGAGTTTTCCCGGTACGTCCCGGATGGCTCGCTCTGCGGCTTCGGCGTCAATGCGGTCCATCCGGTGGTTACCGCCATGCAATACTTCGCGGATGATTTCACCGCGCACCTGGAAGGTCGCTGCCCAATGGGCACCTGCCTGCCGGTGCGTACACATCGTTACGCGACCAAACACGTGCTCTAAATGGATATGCTGCTCTCGGCCTTGCAAGGCCGGCGCACGTGCGGGAGGACTAAAGCCCGTTAGGGCCGCGGCCGCCGACCATTTATCGTCGCCACCTCTATTCGGTCCTGGAAAACAGAGGAACATATGGCTGTCACAATTCGTGATGACATGGCCGCCGCCAACGGCAAGCCATTGAAGCGCAACGAGTCCGGCCAGCCGTCATTCGACATCACGATTGACGGGCGGACAATGCAGGCGTATGAGGGCCAGACGGTCCTGAGTATCGCTGTGGATAATGGGATCCTGGATATTCCCAACCTCTGCAACGATGACAAGCTGGAGCCGACTTCCGCCTGCCGTATGTGCCTGGTAGAGATCGAGGGCGCGGAACGACCGTTGCCGTCATGCAACACGCCGGCCGCACCCGGCATGGTTGTGCGCACCAAATCGGACCGGCTCACACACATCCGCCGCACTAATCTGGAGATGATGCTGTCGGACCACAATGCCTACTGCCAGCCGCCCTGCCAGGTCGGCTGTCCGACGCACATTGATATTCCAGGCTACCTGGAGCTGATTGCGAAGGGGCAGAATCGTGAGGCGGCCCGCCTTGTCAAAGAGGTGCTGCCGTTCCCGTACATTCTTGGCCTGACTTGTCCCGCGCCCTGCCAGGATGTCTGTCGCCGCGCCCTGGTGGAAGAGGAGATTGCCATATGCCGCATGCACGGCTTCGCTGCCGAGCAGTGTATGGACGATCCCCCAGTTCCGTGGGTGCAGGAAGCGCCGACCGGTCGCAAAGTGGCTGTCGTGGGCGCCGGCCCGACTGGCCTCACCGCCGCCTATTATCTCGCACTGAAGGGCCACTACTGCAAAGTTTTCGATATGATGCCCCAGGCAGGCGGCATGCTTCGCTACGGCATTCCCGAATACCGTCTCCAAAAAGACATGATGGATAAGGAGTTCGACGGAGTTTGGAAGCTGGGCGTAGACGTGCAGTACAACGTCAAGCTTGGCGAAGACTTCACCATTGACGATCTCTTCAAAGAGGGTTTCGAGGCAGTGTTCCTCGCCATCGGCGCGTGGACCTCCAACGAGTTGGGTCTGGAGGGTCAGGATAACCCCAACGTCATCAACGCCATCAGGTACTTGATGGACAAGACACAGGGCCTGCCGCAGCCAGTGGACGACACGCGTGAAGTCTGCGTGCTGGGCGGCGGGTTCACCACGTTCGACTGCACGCGCACGTCGCTACGCCTGGGCGCGAAGGTGCATACGGTGTACCGCCGTGGCCGTGGCGAGATGAGCGCGACCTTCGAGGAAGTGGAAGACGGCGAGAACGAAGGCACTGACCTCCAGCTATTCGCCGCTGCCACCCGTATCGTTTTCGATGGCGACAAAGTTACCGGCCTGGAGTTCCAGCGCATGCAGCTGGGCGAGCCGGACGCCTCCGGTCGCCGCCGCCCGGTGCCGATCCCTGGCAGCGAGTATGTCGTCCCTTGCGACACGATCATCCCGGCTTATGGACAGAAGCCCGATCAGGCGGTGCTTCCTCCGGAGTCCGGCGTGAAATGGACGAAGCGGACCACGATTGAGACGGATCCCTTCAACTTCATGACGGCTCGCAAGGGAGTTTTCGCTGGCGGTGACTGCCAGCTTGGCGCGGCGACCATCATTGAGGGCGTCGCGCAGGGCAAGCTGGCCGCCCGCGCCATTGACGCCTACCTGAACGGCGAAGATATGGGGCAGGTCTCCCGCACGATCGAGGCGCAGGAACGCAAGCCGGATCTTTTCGACATCGTGCCATACAAGCCCGTCGAGCCGAAGGTCAAGATGCCGATGCTGCCCTACGAGGAGCGCAAGCGCAACTTCCGCATCATCGAGATGGGCTACACGCAGCAACAGGCAGAGCGCGAAGCGAGTCGGTGCTTACAGTGCGCGTGCCCTGCCACCGGGCAGTGCGACCTGCAAAAGTACAGCATCGAATACAGTCTGACAGACAATCGTTTCCACGACGGCGAGCCGAGCGACTACCATGATTACAACGTTGATTTGTCGCACAGCTTCATACTGCGCGACCCGAACAAGTGCATCAATTGCACGCAGTGCGTGCGCGTCTGCCACGATGTGATCGGCCCCAACTGCTACGGGATGTTCGGGCGCGGCTTCGATACGATTGTCGAGACGCCGTTCAACGTTTCGCTCTTCTCGACGGACTGCGTGTCCTGTGGTGCCTGCGTGCAGGTCTGCCCCACCGGCTCGCTGATGATGGCGGAGCGCGAGCTAGTGCGCTGGGATTTCGCCCTGGATCGCTGCATCTTCTGCGGCGACTGCGTGGAGGTCTGCCCCCACGGCGCCCTTGGCGAGACGCCCAACTTCGAGCTGTCGTTCTACAACCGCTTTGGCCGCGACGTGAACCTGCCGATGGACGAGCTGGCCCGCGCACCCTCGTACCTCGTGCGCCAGCGGGTGCCGCGCCGCAAAGAGGATGGTCCGCTTGGCACGAACCCGGTTGTACGGCCGCTGCCGGCGCGCCCCTTCCGCGAGTAAGGGAACTTCACTCCCTGCCCCCTCTCTTCGCAAGGAGAGGGGGTATTTCATTGGAAGGTGCTTTCACCATGCGGCATGCGCATAATCAAGAAAGATATGCCGATCGCGCGTTGTAGTATGTGAGAGGGCGCTGTTTCGCAGCGGAGCGTCCGGTGGGGATTGGTCGCGCGGCGAGATGTAAGCGAATAGCGGAGAAGACGGAATGCACGGGATACGCCTGGAGAATGCAGATGGTCCGCGTTTTGAGCCCCGGCCCGCAGTGGCGGCGAGCGACATGATGCCGGCGCGAGATACCGTGCTGCTTGTACGTGACCTCGTCAAGCGATACCACGCCGGGGGCGGCGATGTCATGGCGCTTCGGCATGTGAACCTGATGGTGCGCGAGGGACAATTCATCGCCATCCGTGGCCGCTCCGGCGCCGGCAAGACGACGCTGCTCAACCTCATCGCCGGGCTGGACGATCCGACGAGCGGACATGTCAATCTGCTGGGTCGCGACCTCTCACAGCTCACCGAGCGGCAGCGTACCGAGCTGCGCCGCCACGAGATCGGTTTCGTCTTTCAGTCCGCGCACTTGTTTCCCGCGCTTACCGCACGCGAGAATGTGGAGATTCCGCTGCGTCTGGTCAAGACAGCGCGCGGCGAGCGGGGGCGCCGCTCGCACGAAGCGCTTACGCTCGTCGGGCTGGCCGAGCGGGAACAGCACCGCGCCCCGGAGCTATCTGGTGGCGAGCAGCAGAGAGTGGCCATCGCCCGCGCTCTGGTGCATGCCCCGCGTGTCGTGCTGGCTGACGAGCCGACCGGCAACCTCGACTCCCACACCGGCCTCGCCATCCTCGATTTGATGCTCAATGTCGCGCACCGGGCTGGAATCGCCTTCATTATCACCACGCATGATCCGCAAGCTTCGCACGCAGCCGATGCCGTGTACGACATCAGCGACGGTGTGCTCTCGCCCGGCCAGCGATAGGAGAAGCGCGGCTACTGGGCGCCAAGCGCCATGTGGGCCTGGCGCCGCTCGGTGCTTCGCGACACCAGCGCCAGTCCGTAACAGAGGATGAAGTAGATCACGAGCTCGATGATATAGAATTCCCAGCGCACGGGAATATTTGACGTACCTACGGCGGACGATTGCGTCGTCAGCGACAGCTCGGTGACACCGAGGACCAGGAAAAATGCCGTGTCCTGAATGAGCGTGATGAAGTTGTTGGTCAGTGGTGGGATCATGATGCGCAGCGCTTGCGGCAGCACGATATGCCGCGCTGTCTGCAAACGGCTCAAACCGAGCGACTCGGCGGCTTCGAGCTGGCCGGGAGGTACTGCCTGGATACCGCCACGTATGACTTCCGCGAGATACGCTCCATAGTTGAACGAAAGCCCAAAAATGGCGAAGAGCAGTCCGCTGACTCCGCCCGTTGCCCTGGTTATAGGGTCGTTCAGGTTGTTGGAGTTGAACGCGGTCAACAGATTGAAGAACTGGGTATCCAAATTCAGGTTGAACAGGAAAAACAGCAGAAAACGCGCGCCATAAAACCATACCAGTAGCTGTAGGAGCAGCGGCGTTCCACGAATGGTTTCGACATAGAAGGTGGCGATGCTCCGGATGAGCGTGACTTTGGAGAGCCGGGCGAACGCAGTTGGAATCGCGAATACCATCGCAAGAATGATCCCGAAAAAAGATGCGACAACTGTTACCACGGTACCGACGAGAATCCCGGGAATCGCCGTAGTGAACGAACGTACGAGCAGGTCCACGTGCTACCTCCCGAGCTATTTGACCACGACAATGTGCGCCGCTGGCTTGTTTTCCGCTTGCCGTGCGGCAATGTGCCGCCTTCGTCGAAGTAGATTGCCCGGTGTGCCGATGAGGTAAACGAGGCCACCGAGAGTGACAAGCACAATCGCAATAAGACTAAGCGTCAACAGGATCGCGGCAATGAGTGACCCGATATTTTCACCGGCGATACGGCCAAGGGCGTGCCCAGTGGCATTCTGCACCAGCACACCGCAGATCCAGCCGAAAGCGAGTGATCCGGCGAGCACCTGCACCGCAATCACCGTCAAGTCGCGCTTGGGAGCGAGCGTGCCGACTCTCAGCTTGCCCTCCACCCAGCGCGCGAGGCGTCCGAGTGGCAGACTGAGTACCAGATAAATGAGCGCGGCGACGAGGTAGAACTGCCAGAAGAGGTAGGGAAAGCGCCTTCCCAGGTCGCTCGCCTGCACCGTCAGCTCGGAAATGGTAATCAACTCGAGGATGGTCGAATCCTTGTACATATAGATGAGATCGTTGATGACCGGCGGTAGCACAACCGCGATTATTTGCGGTACGGTGATGAGTCTTAGCGTCTGCCAATAGTTGAGGCCCAACGCTGCCGCCCCTTCTGCCTGGCCACGATCCAGGGCTTCGATGCCCGCACGAATGTTCTCACATTCGTACGCCGCGTAGTTCATGACCAGCGTCGCGATACCCGCCGTGAAAGCGCTGAGAAACCAATTGGGTAGGAATAGCAGCCCTGTATAAATCGCAAGAAGCTGGACGATGAGCGGAGTATTGCGGAAACATTCGACATAGGTTCGAGCGGGCACACGCACGATGCGCAGCCGCGAGCGCGACATCAGCGCCAGAACGAAGCCAATCAGGAGCGCCAGCGGCATAGAGATAAAGCAGAATTGAATGGTGACGGCAACGCCTGCCAGAAAGTAGTTGTGGAATGGGGTGCCGGCATTGTCGTGGCCGATCGTAATGACCGTCACCAGTTGCTGCAAGAAATGCGTGACAAAGTGAAAGAGATTGCCCAGATTGAAAAGCGGCGCGCTCGAAAGCGACTGCGCTTTATCGAAGGCGCCGAGCGTCAAAGAGCCACATGTGCCAAAGACCAGCACGAGCGCGGCAACCAAAGCCAGAAAGCGGAGGGTCGCGGAGTTTCGCATGCGCGCTTGCCCTATGTTTGGAGGTCTATCTTTGGGGTCCTGTATGGACGGCAACCGGAGCGGAGACACCACGTGCCGCTCCGGTCAGCGAAGTGAATCGGCGCCACGACCGTATTCAGTCGTGGCGCGGCTTACTGAACGGCCTATGGCGCAGCGGTTGGCATTGCTGGGCAATTGGGCACGTTCGTTGGATTATCAGGCAGGAAGTTGCCGATGCACGCCTGCGAGTCGTTCCACATGCCGTACTTTTCCAGCACGGGCTGGTTATTTGGACCAACGTTGTACGCGCCGCCACTCCCATAGATCTTCTGGAGGGTGCCGTCGCGATACATTTGCTCGATGGCCAGGTTGACTTCTTTCATCAGCGTCGGAGTGTTGGCGCTCGCCGGGTTGAAACCGATGGCGTAGTAACCAGGATCGAGCGCTCCGCCGACCACCTTGAATTTGCCACTCGGATCATTGCCGCCATACCACTCGGCGATGGGGGTGTCAATGAACATCGCGTCCACGCGATTGGAGAGCAGGTCGCTGAATGGTGTCGGGTTGTCCGTGGTCTTGATGTTGATCTTGTTGCTCGGATTCTGGGAGTTCCAGTTGTCCATGACCGTCTCAGCCTGGTAGCCGGTTCCGGTCTCTACCGTCTTGCCAGCCAGATCATTGAAGCTGTTGATCGTGGTGTTGGTGGTAAGCACGACGATGGACTGAGTGTAGACGTAGTACGGGATGCTGAACTTCGCCGACTTCAAGGTATCGGGCGAGATCTCAAGCCCGTTCATGAAGAAGTCGAACTGTTGGGAGGACAGACCTTGCGGCCAGTTGGACCACGTGATCTGGGTGGGCTGCTGCTGGACATTCATAAGCTTGGCCATCGCGTTCGCGATGTCGTACTCGAAGCCATAATACGCCGCGTTCGGGTTGTTGGCGTCCTTCGGCACGATGTATGGCATGCCGCCGGTCGAGTCTTCGCCCCACTTGATCATGCCAGGAATGAGCGTGCCCGCGTTGCCAATGTGGACGGCGCCCGGCGTGGATTTCGGTGTGGAGACGTTGCCCGACCCGCAGGCGCTCAACACGAGAACGAACATAGCGATGAATACGGCGCATGTACGAAGGGTCCAGGGATGCGTTCGATCCGATTGATGACGAGCTGCGCTGATCATGATCTGCCCTTTCTGTTGACACACGGGAGGGCGTGCCGCGGTGGCTCGCGAATGTAGGAGCCATAGGCGGGCATGCTAGACCGCGTGCAGCACGCGGTCGAGGAACGTACGGGTACGCTCGTGCTTTGCCTGTGCGAATACCTCCTCTGGATCACCTTCCTCTACGATGCGCCCCTGATCCAGAAAAACGACGCGATCGGCCACAGAGCGGGCGAAACCCATCTCGTGAGTAACCACCACCATGGTTCGTCCTTCCTCCGCAAGCTCACGCATGACACGCAATACTTCGCCGACAAGCTCGGGATCGAGCGCGGAGGTCGGCTCATCGAAAAGTAACGCCTTTGGGCTCATTGCCAGCGCCCGCGCGATGGCGACGCGCTGCTTCTGGCCGCCCGAAAGCTGCCCAGGGTAGGCGTCCGCTTTTTCGGCCAGCCCAACTTTCGCCAGCAGTGTGCGAGCCGTCTCCTCCGCGCGTGTGGGGTCTATATTGCGGACGTGGCGCGGCGCGAGCGTGATGTTGTCAAGGACGCTCATATGAGGGAAGAGGTTGAAGTTATAAAAGACCATCCCCAGCTCGCGCCGCACCATGCTTAGCTCCTGGGGGGAAAGTCGCCCGTGCAGCTCCTTGCCATCCACGACGATGGAGCCGCTCGTCGGCGTCTCGAGGTAATTGAGGCAGCGAATCAGGGTGCTCTTGCCTGAACCGCTGGGACCAATCACGGCGACGCATTCGCCGCGCTTCACCGAAAAATCAACGTCGCAAAGGACATGGCGCTCACCGAAGTATTTATTCAGGTTGAGCGCGTGGATCATGATGGATTCGCTGGCCGGTTCGGGCGGCATCGCTGAAATATTCGCGGGAGCGGGAAAGTCCGTACTGGCCATTCTGTACTCCTCATGCACCGGCAAAGGCGGTGTGTCTGGACGTACCCTGTGGAGTGGTAACGTAGGAGGTGGGCCACTCACTGCCGAATACTACGTCCCCGGAATGGTGCAACTCACGGTACAGCAGTGCGCACAGTATACACAGGCTACCCGGACGTGAAAATACCGTAGATTAGGCCACGCTGTCCAGTATTCGTTAGCCGCTCCGCGAGTGAGCGGCGATACTGAAGGCGAAACGCACGGCCAGCTTCGCGCATATAACGCTTGTTATATCATTCGTGCGACGTTTAATCCAGCTGGCGAATCGTCGTCTCAGTAGGCCGCATGCCGTAGGGCGCCAGCTCGCGCAGAAACTCGCGCGGATCGAAGACCATTTCCGCGCCAAAAACGCCGGCCGCCGTCGCTTTTCCACTCGCCAGGAGAATGCCCGCGATGGCCAGTGGGACACCAGTGTCAATGTCGCCCGCGCCGACACCCCACGGCTTGTATGGCAGAACCACTACCTCTTCGATCAGCTGCGCGGGCTGTTCGTGGCGTGTGCCTTCCGCCACAACGCGCAGCACGTCACAATCATCGGGATCGCTCGCCGTTCCGCTCGCTCCCTGGCGAGCGGAGAGCAGCGCGACGAGCATCTCCCGTGGGGCGGCTCGCACCACCATGCCAGATTCCGCGCCGCGCACGTCCACAGGCTCGGTCCCTGCCAGACCGAGGTCAACGAGCAGCCTAAGCTGCGTCAGGAACGACTCAGGGAAAGCAATCTTGAATGACGCATGGCGGAGCCCCTTATCTCGGAACGAGACAGGGAACAGCGCAACCTCGGAATGTAGCGTGTACATGGCGGTGACGCGACCGATGGGCGCGGGGAATTCTATCGGCTCCTGGCCGCTCATCGGCGGGACGGCGGACCACTCGCCATCTCGATAGACCATAGGCGGCAATGTGCATTCGTCGAAGATGGTACGGATCGAATAGGGAGGGATGAACGGCGCGCTGGCGGGGCGTAAATCTCCGCTGCCGATGCGCACGTCCAGCCGTTCGATGGTATCGAGCTGGTCCGCCGCGACGCGGGCCAGCAGGTTTGTGATGCCCGGCGTGCTGCCAATGCCCAGCACACCGGTGATGCCGGCCTCGCGGAAGGCGGCATCAAGCTCGTACTGCCGCCGCGTCATGTGGAACAGTCCGCCCAGATCGGCGTATGGTACGCGCGCGGCGAGCGCTGCCCGCATCACCTCCATATTGAAGGGATAATCGGTGGCGTTCAGCACCGCGCCAGCGCCGGCGAGTATCCCCGCCAGCGCCGGCTCGTCGCGTACATCGCAGTCTACTGGATGAGCTTTGTCGCGTCCCTGCACCAGCCACTCGCGCGTACGCTCCGCCGCCGTGAGCCGCGCATCCGCTATGGTGATGCGCGTGACACGTGGGTCCTCAGCGAGCGCCCGCACAGTGATGCGCCCCATCGCGCCGCCGCCACCTACTACGACCAGATGCACCGCAATCCCTCATTTCCATGAAGCGCTACGTTGATATGATGAAGGCCGCGAGGAACACGGCACTCGCGGCCTTCGAGGACCAGGACACAAGGTGGTTGTCAGCTTATGCTGTTGCCACCTCGGTTCCCGCCAGTGCGGTTGATCCTGTGTTAGCGGCGGCGACCTTGTGTGTCGCCTTCACGACATCGGGCGCCGCTGCCGGGAATGTGAGCACATCGCCGCTGGCGGGCGCGCCTGAAACAGCTTTCAGCGTGTCCTCCAGCCGGTTTAGCATCTCGTCAATCTCGTCGTACTCGATTACCAGTGGCGGCTCGATGCGTATGGTTTGCGCATTGGTCAGCGTGCCGGAGATCAACACACCCCGACGGAACAGGCCCGCCGCCACCTGATAGCCAACGTGACTGTCATGGAAGTGCTGCCCAATCAGCAGCCCCTTGCCCGTGATTTTTTGATAGATGCCGTCGTACTTCGCGGCCAGCGGCTGGAGCCGCTCCATAAAGTACACGCCCTTTTCGGCGGCCTGGCGTGGCAGATCCTCTTCCAGCACGACGTTGATCGTCGCAATGGCGGCGGCGCACGCGATGGGATTTCCGCCAGTGGTCGTCGTGTGGAAGAACGGATCGTCAATAAACGGCTGCCACACTTTTGCCGAGGCGATAAACGCACCGATGGGCATGACGCCACCGCCGAGCGCCTTGGCCGAGCAGATGATGTCTGGTGCGACGTTCCAGTGATTGACGCCCCACAGCGCGCCCGTGCGGCCTAGCCCGGTCTGTACCTCGTCGGCGATCAACAATACCTCGTACTCATCGCAGAGTTTGCGCAGACGGGGCCAGAAGTCGTCTGGCGGCACGATGGCGCCGGCTTCGCCTTGCACCGGCTCCATGACGACGGCGGCAATGTCGTTGCCAACTTCTCGCGCGATGCGCAATTGCTGCTCGACGGCATCCGCATCCCCAAATGGGACGTGGAATACGTTCGGGAGCAGTGGCATCGCGGGCTTACGGAACTTCGCCTTGCCCATCAAACTCAGGCTGCCCGCCGTTTTGCCGTGGAAGCCACGGACGGCGGCAATGAAGCCGGATTTCCCCGTCGCCGCCTTGGCAAACTTCATCGCGCCCTCAACGGACTCCGTGCCACTGGAGACGAAGAAGGCGTATTGGAGGTCGCCCGGCGTGATCTGAGACAGCAGATGCGCCAGCATGCCGCGTGGCGGATCCAGCAGCTCCTGCGTCGGCATAGGAGCGCGCTCGATTTGCGCCTTTACCGCCGCGATGACTTTCTGGTGTGACCACCCCAGGCTCAGCAGCCCATAGCCGCCGAGACAGTCAATGTAGGAGCGCCCCAGCGCGTCTATGAAGGTGGCGCCGTGCCCACTCCACTCGACGGCCGCGAAATCACCTCCCTCGGTGACGGATTTACGGTACTCGAGGAAGCCGGGGTTGTAGTGATTGGCGAAGTTGTTGACGGTCAGGCGCGTCAGCTCTTCACCCTGCTCGCGCGTTAGGGTCTCCGACTTGATGAACTCCAGGTATTTGCGTGAGGTGGCGACAGCATTGTCGCGATTCGGTTTGTGACTGGTACTCATAACTTCCCATGGTGGCGGGTGTAACAGGCCGGTACGGCGCAGGTGTCTCGCGTGCCGCGTGGTATACGCGACGCCGTCAGCCGGTAGCGCGTTGTAGACGTGATGTAGATGGCATCACGCCAGACGAATCGCGCATGGCTTTCGGGAAAACACTCGAGTCAATACAAAAGAGTCTGGCTTCCGCGCCCGTCCCGCATGACGGGCATAATCGCGGAGCGCACGACCGGCGGAGTCTGAAGGTACGCTGGCTGTCAGGTGGCTATCCGGCGGGAGCTTCCGTATACATCTCACCGTAGTGAGGGAATTGACCAAAGGACAGCGCGGCGTCATGGACGGGGAGGTTAGCTGCGTGGGGGCACGCCTGTTTCAGACCCACAGACACATCAGGCGGCAAACGATATCCCAGCAGCTAGAAGATGAGGGAAGTCAGGGGTAGCAGGTTGCCATGTGATAGCCCTTGTAGGGCATGTACTGTCGCAGGAAGCCTGTGCGCGCTGTTCGCGTCGGTAATGAAGGCTCCACGGGTTGCATAACGTCCTCCAAGCAATGGAAGCACCGCCTAACCGCAGTGTATCCGACACGCCGACTTTTCGCAAGAGGCAGCCGTTCACCAGAGGCGCCAACAACTGCTGGCCACGCTGTAGCATACAGCAGCACGGCGAAGAGCCAAGAGGCATGTTAGAGTCACGATACGACGAGTTAGGAGAAAGAAGGCATCATGCGAGGCACGATTGCCCAGGAAACGACTGGACGCAACCTCGAACGTATCGCGCCGCGCTCGGTCGCGCCGTGGATGGATGACCTCACGCCCTCCGTGCGTGCGCAGCTGCGACTCGATGCGCTGCGAGATGTGACGGCGCGGACCGTGGACGTTATTGTCGCTGGCGCGGGCGTGGCGGGCCTGAGCGCGGCGCTCGCCAGTGCGCGGACCGGTGCGAGGGTGTTGGTCCTCGACAGCGCACCGACGATTGGTCAGGGCGCAACGGGTCAGAACGCGGGGATTCTCAGTGCCGGTATCAACATGGCGTTGGCGGACCTGCCCCCGGAAAGCCCTGAGCGTCAGATGTGGCCGGAGACGACCCGCGTGCTGCTCGATTTTACCGGCGAGGCCGCTCGCCCCGGCGCGTTGCTCTCCGCGTCGCTGACCGGCGCGTTGAGTTTGGCCGAGACACCTGGCGCGGCGCGGCATCTCGAGCGTGAGGGAAAGGCGCGGAACGCGCTGGGGCTGCGGGCGGAGATGTGGACTCCTCGTCAGATTGCGGAGAAGGCGGGCGAGCGACTGGATACACACTCGGTGGTCGCGGCGCTCTGGCTGCCGGATGAAGGACGCATTCAGCCGCTGACGCTGCTGGCCCATCTGGCGGGGCAGGCGCGTGCAAGGGGTGCGACGCTTGCGGGGCAGGCCGAGGTTACCGCATTCGAGACGGCTGCGGGTAGCGGCGGTGTCCGGCACTGGCACCTGCATACCGCTGATGGCATCACACTCACAGCGCGCGGATTGATTCTCGCCACAGGTCCAATTCGCGCCGCCACGGCGCGGATCTATGCGCTCGCGTTCGATTTCGTTTTGCCGGATGATTTCCCCCTGTTCTGGGACGCTGCTCCCTACACGTATTGCGACTTCCGCCCTGGTAACGGGCGCCTGACGGCCAGCGGCGGGCGCTACGGGCGCGCGGGCGGGTCGCCGCGCGCCGCCAACTACTATCGCCGCCTCGCCGACGCCGCGCGCCGCTGGCTCCCGGAGCTTGCGCAGAGCCAGCCAACCCATACCTGGGCGGTGGATCTGGCGGTGGCCGCCGGCATGGTGCCACATATTCGTGACCTCGATGAGAGCATTCCGGGCGTGGCAATCGAGGGCCTGGGCGCGCTCGGTGTGCTGCCCGGCGTGGTGCTGGGCAAACGCGCGGGCGAGACGATGGCGCGGCGTCTAAGCGGTGGGTGATGCCACTCGCCGAGCTGAGGTGGGATGAATGGGCCGCTGCTGCTGGCGCGGGATGAAGGGCTGCCCATACTTCTCGCGCCCGAACGTCTTGTGCTCGTATCACTGGCGGCCAGTGAGCAGCATGTACAGAGTATCGTTCACACGGGAGGCTGGTTACTGAAGCGGGCGGCCCTTGGATACTGCCTGCCGCTCATCAGATTCTGGAACGGAATGAAGAGTGGCTGTGGCAGTGCATTCCACGAGACCCACGCCACTTCTTGGACTTTGTCTGGATAGGCGATGGTCGCTTGCCCCGATTCGTACTTGCCCTCGACCCAAACCGTCACGTAGTGCTTCTGCTCTGACTCAAATACATCATTGGTGATCGCAACGAATTGGACAGCGCTGATCACGACTCCAGTCTCCTCGAGCGTCTCGCGAATAGCACACTCTTCGAGCGATTCGCCAAACTCAAGGTGGCCACCTGGTGGCGCCCAGGTACCCGCTCCGTGCGCGCCTTTTCGCTTGAGCACTAGCACCCGCCCATCGTGCGCAATGATGACTGCGAGTCCAACTTGAGGTGGGTTCATTGGTGCGTAGCTCCTTTCCCCCCATCAGGCTGCGCTGCGCACCGCTGTAACCTGCAGCATGCCCCCACCCGGACAATGCGCTCGCGCTGGCCGGTCGAAATGGAGGAGTCTGCGATTCTGAACGCCAGCCCCGGCGACGACAGCCCCGCCCACGGCGACAACGAGCCATCCCACGTACTCGTCGCTGGCGAGCATTGGCCGCGGGATGGGCTGGATCTGTGCCATCATGGCGGCGGAGCGCTTGGCGTCGAACCGGCCGGTGTCTTGAAAAATGCGGGCACGGTGCTCGGCGATGATCGCGGCGTCGTCGGAGGTGGCAAGGCGGATCGCGAGGTCCTCGACATGCACTTACGGACTCCTCGGTGCGGATTACTCGGCGTCGCCAAAGATGGTGTAGTGCCACC
>DATGEP010000373.1:0-30713 GCA_035310125.1 Ktedonobacterales bacterium | reverse complement strand
TGGTACGCGCGGGAAGGTCGCGGACACCTGCCCTGGCGCCATACGCGCGACCCCTACGCGATTCTTGTCTCTGAGGTGATGCTCCAGCAGACGCAGGTGGAGCGCGTGCTGCCAAAGTATCACGTGTTTCTGGCGCGCTTTCCGACGCTGGCGGCGCTGGCGGAAGCACCGGCGGCTGAGGTCATCAAAGCCTGGGCGGGACTCGGCTACAACTCACGCGCGGTGCGGCTCTGGGATATCGCGCGACAGGCGATCAGCGCATATGGCGGCGAGCTGCCCGCTACGCTGGATGGGCTGCTGGCGCTGAAGGGTATCGGGCGCTATACGGCGGGCGCGGTGGCCTGTTTCGCTTTCGGGCTGCCGGTCGCAACCGTTGATACCAACATCCGGCGCGTGCTCTGGCGCGTCTTTCGGGGCATCGAGCCGGTGTCGTGGCCATCCGGCCAGCGCGAAACCCGCGACGCGCTGGCGCTCGCGGAGGCGGCGCTGCCACCAGATCATGCGTATGACTGGCAGCAGGCGCTGATGGACCTTGGCGCGACCGTCTGCGTCAGCCGCCGTCCCGCCTGCGAGCGCTGCCCGCTCACCATCTGCTGCGCGGCCTATGCCGAGACGGCGCGGGTGACGCTGTTTCCCTCCGGTGAGGCGCTGGCCCGGTTGCGCGACGAGCGCGCCGCCGATGCGAGTGACGCTGCCAGCCAGCGTGTGGCCGAAGCGCGCGCCGGCTATGCAACCGCCGGCGGCAAGCCGGTGCGCCGCGCGCAGCGTCCTCCCGCCGAGCCGTTCACCTCGTCCTCGCGCTACTTCCGTGGACGTGTGGTTGAGGCGCTGCGTGGGCTGGCGCCGGGTGAGGCGCTGACACTCGCCGAGCTTGGGCCGCGTGTCAAGCCAGCGTACGCGCCGGATGATCTCCCGTGGCTGCGCGGCGTCGTCGCCGGTCTTGCCCGCGACGGCCTGGCGCGCGTGCTTCCAGATAATGATGGCGGCGAATCGGCGGATGATGAGCGGGTGGCGCTGCCATAAATGGAGAGGAACCGCGCATGAGCGAGACAACGACATCCGAGGCGGCACGCCTGCCGCAGCTAACGCTGCACGCGGCGCAGGCGGAGGTGGACGCGACCATTCGCGCGCTGGGTGGTTACTGGCCGCCGCTCGCCAATCTCGCGCGGCTCTTCGAGGAGTGCGGCGAGCTGGCGCGGGCCGTCAACCAGACCCACGGACCGAAGCAGGTCAAGACGGGCGAGACACAGGCCGCCGCGCGTGAGGAGCTGGGCGACACGCTGTATATGCTGCTCGTGCTGGCGAACAGCCTGGAGCTTGATGCCGAGGGGGCGCTGGCGGCGGTGCTGGCGAAGGTGCGCGGTCGGGTGCCGCATGACGCGGACGCTGGAGATGGGACACCGTGAAGTGAGCCAGACGCGGTCGTGTTTCGATTCTGCGGAAGAGATTGACGGCGGCCAGCGCGAAGTTGGAATGAGGAGAGCGGAGAGGAGTAGCGACGATGGGCGGAGAGATGGTCGCGGCGTTCACCGCACAAATGGCGCAATTGCGTCTGGCTATCGTGGAAGCCGATCCGCTGGCAGCGCGCACGGAACGATTGCCGGCTGCCGAAGCGGTGGCCAGCGCCTTCGCGGGCGCGACGGAGACTGAGCGGCTGCGCTATCTGCTGTGGGCGCTGGACGATGCCATCGCGGCGCACGAGGTGGCGGCACGGCTGGCCGGTGCGCTGCATGGCGCGGGTTTAGCAGAGACCGTGCGCGAGCCGGTGGCGGGCGAAGCGGATCCCGTACGCGCGGCGTACCAGATCTACACGGAGTCGCAGCCGGGGTATGCGGCGCTCTATCATTATCGCAATACGCTGGCGCGGCAGCTACGTGTCAAGACGCGACCAATACCAGACGCCGTCGAAGGTGCGCCGCCCTCCCATGTCTCCGCTGTCGAGAAGCCGCCCGCGAAGTCCGGTCGCTCGCGCAAGGAACCCAGCACGTAGGGTGTACCCTCATGCGGATGCGGCATATGAGGCTGAAGGTGGCACGGACATTTCTGTCCGCGCCGGCCGGCAGGAATGCCATCCCTACCACATACCATGATGTATCTTCCTGTTTCGACATTCCACAAAAGAAATGGGAATAACAAAATCGAGGAGCAGAAGCAGATGGCAAGCGGTGGCGACAGGTTGAACGATACGAGCACGTACCAGGGCTGCTTTGCCTGTGGCATGCGCAACCAAATGGGGCTAAAGCTCGTATTTCGCCAGGAGGGGGACGAGATTATCACCGAGTACACCCCAGAGGTGCGCTTTCAAGGCTTTCCGGGTGTGCTGCACGGCGGCGTTTTAACAACACTGCTCGACGAGGCAATGAGCCGGACGGCGATGGCTGAGGGCCGCTGGATGATGACGGGCAAGCTGGAGATTCGCTTCCGCGCCGCCGCGCCGGTGGGACAGCGGCTGCGCATATCCGCTCGCGCCCTTTCATCGCGTGCCCGCATGCTTCAGGCGACAGCCGAGATTCGCCTGGCGAATGAGCCGGAGACGATCATCGCGTCAGCAGAAGGTACGTTTTTGCCATTGCCGCCCGAATACCAGCGGCGGTCGGTAGAGCAGCACCCGGATCTGGCTGGTTTCTTCGATATCTGAGCGTCTGGCATACAACATGCGTACACCGTTCCGTAACATCTCTTGCCGCACGCAGGCGGCGCATTCTCGCGCGGTCCCCGTCACACACGCTGGGCACGCACCGGAAAGGATTTGATGCTCGTGGCCTTCGACTTTCTGCCTCGCTATGCCGTCTGTACTCCCGAACGCGTGGAGGTAGGTCCACATGCTGTGCCGGCCTTGCTCGTTCGCCCCGACGCTCCCGGACCCCATCCCGGCGCGTTGATCCAGCATGGTTATGGCGCCGAAAAGACCGATCTCTTGCCACTGGGCGTGTTTCTGGCGGCCTACGGCTTCGTGTCGCTTCTGCCGGATGGGTGGGCGCATGGCGAGCGGCTGCCCGCGACGGGGCCGACCTGGAAGACGGAACAGTCCTCTGACTACTTCCTGACCGTCATTCGGCATACGCTGGACGATCTGCGCGATGCGCTGGGCGTGCTGGCAGACCGGCCAGAGGTGGATGCGGACCGGATGCTGGCCGGGGGCTTCTCGATGGGTGCTATGCTGGCGCTGATTCTTGGAACGGAGGATGAGCGAGTGGCGGCGGTGGGAGCGCTCGCCGGGTCGCCGCTGCCAGATCTGCTGGGCAATTCGCTGTTCGGCGGCACTACTCCGTGCGCGGAGCTGCGCGATTGGGCACGAGAACACGACGCCGCGGCCCACGTCACCAGTTTGGCGCCGAAGCCACTGCTTATCTCCCATGGGCGAGCCGATGACATGGTGCCGGTCGCCGGGGCGCTTCGACTCTACGAAGCGGCGACGCCCGCCTACGCCGAGCACCCCGACCGGCTGGCGCTACGGCTCTACGCCCATACGCACACCGTAACGCAGGAGCAGGTCGAAGACGCGGTGAGCTGGATCGCGCCACTCCTGCTGTCGGATGATGAGGCGAGCGACTCGCTCGCCGGCTGAGCGCCGGTCAATTCCCCGCCTAGCGCCATCCCTGCTGGCCCTGTGAAGGGTCCTGCTGCTGTGGGTACTGTTGGTATTGCTGATATTGCTGGTATTGCGCCGGGGCCTGCTGTGCGGGAGGGTACACCGCGCCCGGTTGTGGTGTCTGCGGATACTGCTGCGCGGGCGCCGGCACCTGCGGCTGGCCGCCTGCCTGCGCCTGGGTCAATATGGCATCGGCGCGTTTGTTATCCACCTTCTCCTGAAAGCCACAGAGATTGCAGCGGGCCGTCGTGGAGCTACCCAGTGGAATGATGGGAATCCAGAAGAGCGTGAAGAAGCGGGATGTCCGCACGACCGAGTGATAACCGTTACGCTGGCACTGCGGGCAGACGTAGGGAACCTGGCCCATGACTTTGTTGCGCCGTCGGTAGCCGTAGATGATCATGAACGACGTCTCTTCCTATTGCGGTGATTAGGCGCCGGCAGCCGGCGCGAACGGCAACTGAGTCGCAGTATACACCCGGCTGTCTATGCCGGCGAGATAGTCGTGTCCATCAGCGGCGGGCAGGCGCCAGATCGCGAGATCGGGGAACTGCCCGCCGCCGGTCCATTTCACGGTGGCGTGCGGGCCGACGATGGCGTCCAGATTGGCGGAGAAATAGACTAGCTCTGGCTGGCCGCCCATGGCGAGTTTCAGCCCGTGCGTCCGCACGAGCAGGGCGCTCGCTTGCGCCGGTGCGATACGCGGGAACGGCTGCCCGTATTCGGGATCGGTGGGCACAAAGGGACCCGCGAACGTCAGCGCATGGATGCGATGGTATCGAGCATCGTAGGCGAAGTCCAGCAGGGCAACGATGTGCGCACCGGGAGCGGTAGTTTCCAGGACGGGAATGACCCACACGTCTGTCATGCCGGGCGCTGGGCGGTAGAGATGGACAAGCACTGGCGTTCCCAGTGTGCCGTGATGCAGCGCCTGTCCAAGCAGTGTCTGCGGGGAGTTGAGCACGTCCTGGAAGTCCTGTGTCTGGCGTGCCGCGGTCTGAATGGCAGCGGGGCTTGTAGAATGTCAGCGTGACCCACTGCGGGCCTCCCTGCGCGATCCCAGGGCGCGGCCCGGCTGCGGGCGCGTTCGATTGAGCCGCGAGCACCAAAGCGAAGGCGACGACCATGCCCGCCAAAAGTAAACCTATACCAGCGGTACGAATGTAGCGCAGACGCCGCCAGATGCGCTGCCGTGTCTGTATCGAGCGCCGGTATCCGTGCCGGCGAGATGTGCTGCCATTCATGCGGTGCTAGCTCCTTTCCGCCGTGTGACCACTAGGGGTGCGTCATGATGGCGCCCGTCTCATCCAGTGCGTAATCCGGGTTCGTGGTGGCGTACCAGTCAGGCTCGATGTCGGTGCGATAGTTGATCCAATGCGTGTGGTACTGGCTGTTCGGCGTATAGATGCCCACAGCGGGGTCCGGGTCGTAGCCGTTGTTGCTATTGTAGGTGGTACCCCACATGTAGGCATTGGTATTGAAGCTGTAGTTGTCCCAGGTGACCTCACGTGCCGATTGGTAGCCGCCTAATGACGTTCCGACGGCGGGATCCCAGACATTAACAGCATCCACATTCGCGGGATACGCGCTGATGGGATCGTTGGTGGCGTAGACGCCGGAGACGATGTCCGAGTGCAGACCGTGTGCCATGGTGACACTGATGGGCATACCGAAGCGTTCGAGTGTGCGCGCGAAGCCAGCAACCGACGCGGCGACAGTGCCATGATACACCACATCGTGGAAAGCGTAGGCGGGGAAGAGCAGGTTAGGCTGTGCAATCCATGGACCCTTCGATCCTGGTGTAGGTTCGTTCCCGTAGAATCTGGCGATGGACTCGTATTCGATCCCCCAGGCGATAGAACGCGGATCGGTGCCGCCGTCGCGGGCAATATCGGCGTGGAAGCCAGGGCCGATGCCGTTCCATGATGGGGTGCCCCATTCGCTAACGGCAGCAGTGGAATTCAAGGCGCCGCGATTCGCTGCTGTCCACCGCTCATGTACGGTCTATCGTCAACGCCGCCGACACGTTGGTACGTATAGTTCGCGACGACCTCAATATTCGCGACGCCGCACCAGTTGTTGGACTTCTGCGGCCATTCCCACGCGGCGGCGGCCACGTACGTCTCGTTGGCCCCATAGAAGCTCCCTGAATGTGCCTGCGCCGCCGGTGGCTGCCAGGCGCCGCTATCGAGCGCTTTGCCGGCGGCGACGCCCGCCGTAAGTATGGCGAACAGCAGTGCGATGGTGAGCATGCGCCGCTCAAGAACCGTCATGATCCACCTCCCTGTCTACATTTCACTTCACATCTGACGGACATTATTCGATGCTGCGCCTGGTCGCTCTTCTGGCAGTGCATCACTGCCACGTCTGGGGGAGGCGCTCGCGGCCCTCAAGGGCTGGCGCACGGGACACGCGGCGGGCTGATATGCCAACGTCCCACCTGGATTTGGTATCACTGCCACAATAAATCTATCACTCAGACAATAGACGACAACCGGCGCGGTGTCAAGACGCACGCATGGTGCGATTTGACATCACACACGGGTGCACGCGGGCCGCCCATACGGAGCCGCACCTGCGCGGGCTGACTTCCCATCGTGATGGAACGCATGGTGTTCGCCATCTATATGAGACGATTGGGAAGGTGCAAACTGTTTTCGTAGCGGGCGCCAGTATCGCTCTTCACTTGTATCGGATATGTGCCGATCATTCTACGGGCGCATTACGCACGAGCGTGCGAGCCAGCGTACGGACGGCTGGCCATCCAGCGGGGGAATGGAAAGTATCACGCTGACCCGTCAGCGCGCCCGCCGCCCGACGGAAGCGCACTCCGCGCCTGGAGATCGCGCTCGCGCAGCCGTCGCGCCTCGCGCTCCGCACGTTCCAGGCCCCCTTTGGGCAGCCGTCCGCGAACGAGGCGAGCCAGCCCGCGCGTAATACGCCCACCGAGCGGACTGCGCACATTGTCGGCGAGCGGGAGCGTCCAGACGTTGGCAAGGGTCAGCACTGCCACCTGGCCGTCGGTGAAGTAGGGGTCGCCGCCCCCGTTGAAGCCATGCGTCTCTTTGCCCAGGCCGGGGCGTGTCGTATCCGCGGTGACCCAGCCGGTCTGCGCCAGCTCCGAGACGACAAGATCGCGCTCGGCATCCAGGTCTGGCGAGATGCCATGCGTTGGCAGGTGATTCGTTTTGGAAAGCTCGACTTTGACATCCTTCGTGCCGCTGCCAATCCAGATCGGGCGGCCATCAACGGCGTTGCGTCCCGTGGTCCAGAAGCGGATGTGGTCACGCTGGCGCACGTTGCGCCCGGGGCGCTCGAAGGCGAGGTCTTCCTTGCGACCATACAGGTACAGATTGCTGACCGGCGCGGTGGTGTAGCCACGGCCAAAGACGGAGTCCACGCTGATGCGAAGGGAGGTAACGAAATCAATCTCATCGGCGCGATACCAGCCAGCAGCGGCGAATGCGGCGCCAACCTGACCGCTAGTGCCGGTAATCTGCATATTGATGGGATCACCCGCCTTGCCGGCACGGTTGAATGTCGTGAGCGGCGTATCGCTCGCCGAGATGGCCGCGGAGGCCGCTCGCCCCGCTCTGGAGGCGTGCCGCAGCTTGCGCTGGATGCTCAGGACACGCAGCAGCCCCAGGAGCACGAGCAACACGACGACGCCAAGAATCCCAAGCAGAATGAGAGATACTGAGCCATTCAGAGTGGTGGTCGTGTCAACCGTTACCAATGCACACCTGCTCCCTCGCCGCGCCGGGCGCACTGTTCACACTACGCGGAGGCAGCGCATCGTCTGATACCGGTCGCTGCCACCTGATTGGGAGCCATATTAGCAGCGAGAAAGGAGATTGGGAAGGGGGAGCTTATGCCATTCGCTGTGGGCGGAACAGACGATCATAGTGCTCGCCGACGATTTCTGTGGGGAACAAGCGCAGGAGGTTATAGGCCGCGACAGCGAAGGCGACCCAATCGAACCCGGCCTCGGCGGGAATGCCGAATATGTCGGCGATGCCACCCACACCAGGTATACCGAAAAACGCGATGAGGTCGCCAACTGATTCGGGAAAGAGCAAGGCGGCAAGAAGTACAGTGATGCTGCCAATATACAGACTCTTGGAGAGCCAGTGGACGCGAGCGTCGTTGAGCACCGCCGCGGTGAGCGCGACCGTTTTCCGTACATGCAGAATCAGTGCCCAGAGGCTGAGGGTCCGGTGAGTAGTGGCGGTTATCATGCTGGACTCCTGTAAGAAAGTTGGAGCATAGAGGCTGTTTCTTCATAGTTGTACGGATAACATTCTGTCAAGGTTGCACCGGTAGCCAGAAGCTCGCGCACATTGACACCCTGTGAAACGCCCGCTATACTGGCACCCGCGCGCGGATGTTCGCGCCAAACCCATTCCGCGACGAGATGTTTTGGGTGTGAGCTGCCACAGGATGACGGCTCGCACCGGTGTAAGCAGGAGGAAGCAGTGGGGAGTAGAGCACAGTTAGCGTTGTTACCGCTGGGTTGCGCCTTCATATTGGTGGGCGTGCTCAATCATGTTGCGTTCCATGTGAATGTGCCACACTTCGCAATCATTCTTGGCGTCGTCGCGGCGGCATGTATCGTCGTTGGCGGCTGGGCCAGCGTGCAGGAGCTGCGCGGCGCCCCGTCTGGCGCGGCGAAAGCACCCGCGTCGCCAGCAGTGGCAGCGGAAGCGCCCATCCCCGCGCCAGTGGCCGCTAGCCAGGACGATGCGACCCTTCAGGCATAATATGCCCCTCTTCAGGCATACCATGCTGCCTCGTGCGGCGCCCGACCTGGGCGCCGTTTTCTTGTTGCGCGGATGCTCCGTTCTTTGGCATGTTTTTCGCGGGTTGGTGTATATCCCCACCGTGACTTCAACCGAAACGAGATTCGCATAACCGCATTCCCGCCGCATATGCGCTGGAGCATCTCTAAAGGAGACTCTGTGAAAGTTCTTGGCCGCATAGCCGTATTTCCTTCAATTCCGCCGCGCATCGGGCGGCTGCACGAGCTGGCGTATAACCTGTGGTGGACGTGGAACGCCGAGGCGCAGGCGCTCTACACCTGGATTGACGATGATCTGTGGGCGAGGACGGAGCATAACGCTGTGCGTGTGCTGCTCGAAGCCGCGCCTGAGCGCCTCAACGCGCTCGCCGGCGACGCCGCGTTCCTGAGCGCCTACGACCGTGTGCTCGCCGCCTTCGATACGTACATGCAACCGGAGAGCACGTGGTACAGCCGAACGTACCCCGACGACGCCCAAAAGATCATCGCCTACTTCTCCGCTGAGTTTGGCCTGCACGAGTCGCTGCCCATCTACTCCGGTGGCCTGGGCATCCTCTCCGGCGATCACTGCAAAGAGGCGAGCGATCTGGGGCTGCCATTCGTGGGCATTGGATTCCTGTATCCGCAAGGCTACTTTCGTCAGCGCATCAGCCGGGACGGCCAGCAAGAGGCGATCTACGAGAAGCTCCACTTCTCAGAGGTCGCCGCGACTCCCGCGACGGACCACGACGGCAACGAAGTCATCGTCTCGGTGGATTTGCCGGGGCGCAAGGTCTTCGCCAAAGTGTGGCGCATCCAGGTGGGACGCATCCCGCTCTACCTCATGGATACGGATGTCGAGCCGAACGGTCTCGCCGACCGCACGCTCTCCGCGCGGCTCTATGGTGGCGATCACGAGATGCGTATCGCGCAGGAGATTGTATTGGGGATCGGCGGCGTGCGGGCGCTGCGCGCCCTGAGAATTGACGCGCTCGTCTGGCACATGAATGAGGGCCACTCCGCCTTCCTGAATCTGGAACGCTGCCGCGAGCTGGTCAACGGGCTGGGCGTGCCGTTCGCTGTGGCGCGCGAGATTGCCGCCGCCAACTCCATCTTCACCACGCACACGCCCGTCGCCGCCGGCAACGACGTCTTCAACTACGACCTCGTTGACCGCTACTTCGGAGACTTCTGGCCGCAGCTTGGCCTGGACCGCGAACAGTTCCATAGCATCGCCCAGCAGGATCTGAGCTGGGGATCAGGCTTCAGCATGACCATTCTGGCGCTGCGGCTCTCGGCGCAACACAACGGTGTCAGCCGGCTGCACGGCGATGTCTCGCGGCGCATGTGGCACTTCCTCTGGCCGGATATCGAGGTGGACGAGGTACCAATTGGCTCGATTACCAACGGGATACACACAGCCACCTGGCTCGCGCCCCGGCTGGCAGCGGTGTATCGCCGCTATCTCGGCGAGAAGTGGTACGACTCGCTGGACGATCCGGCCCTCTGGGCGCACGTGGAGGACATTCCCGCTGATGAGCTGTGGGAGGCGCATCGCACGCTGAAAGGCGACCTGATTGAATATGCGCGCCAGCGCGTTGCCCGCCAGCGCATGCGTACTGGAGAGGCCGCGAGCACTATCGCAGCCGCCGGCGCCTTGCTCGATCCCGACGCGCTCACGCTTGGCTTCGCGCGGCGCTTCGCCACCTACAAACGCGCCACACTGCTCTTCCGCGATCCCGCCCGGCTCACGAAGCTGCTGAATGATCCGAAGCGGCCGGTGCAGATTATCTTTGCCGGCAAGGCACACCCGAACGATCAGCCTGGCCAGGACCTCATTCGCCAGGTGTATCAATATTCGCTCCAGCCGCAATTTGCCGGGCGCATCATCTTCCTCGACGATTACGACATAGATATGGCGCGCCATCTCGTCGCCGGCTGCGATGTGTGGCTCAATACCCCCATTCGCCCGCACGAGGCGAGCGGCACGAGCGGCCAGAAGGCCAGCCTCAACGGCCTGCCCAATTGCAGTATCATAGACGGCTGGTGGGAAGAGGGATACAACGGCCATAATGGCTGGGCCATCGGCGAGCCGCGCGACTATGCCGACGAGGATACCCGCGACGCCGCCGACGCCGCCGCGCTCTACGACCTTTTCGAACGCGAGATTGTGCCGGCGTATTACGACCGCGGACTGGACGGCGTACCGCACAGTTGGGTGGCGACCATGAAGAACGCCATCCGTAGCGTGGCGCCTGCGTTCAGCATGCGGCGCATGCTGAAAGATTACGTCAATCAGCTCTACGTTCCCGCGCTGCGCATCGGCGCCCATGTGGATGCCGCTGAATACAAGCTGGCACGGGAGCTCGCGCAGTGGAAAGGCAAAGTGCGCCGTGAGTGGGCGTCAGTGGCGCTCCAGGTCGAGGGGCCGCGCGAGGGGCAGCTCGCGATTGGGCAGCCGGTGGACGTGACAGCGTTGGTGAAGCTCGGCACGTTGCGCCCGGATGACGTGCGCGTGGAGCTGGTCTCCGGGCAGGATATAGACGGCCTGCTGGAACACCTGCGTGTGATGCCGATGGAGCGTGCCGCCAAAACCGGGGATGGCATGCATCGTTACACGGGCCGGTTAGAGACGGATGCGAGCGGCAGCCTGATCTATGGGGTGCGCGTGGTACCGTACCATCCCGGTCTGGCCAATCCGCAGGAGCTGGGATTAGCTTGCTGGGCGTGAAACCGCCTCACTCGCGCGACACGGCGGCATTCAGGTGCGCCGCGAGCGACGCCGCGAGCCTGTAGCCGATCACCAGCGCCGCGGGCTCTCCGCGAGTCGCGGATATCTCTACTATGTCGTAATGAGAGTATTACCCGATACATACTGCCTTCCGAAGCGGCTTGCGTGTACGCTTGTTCTTGAGACACGCATTTCCCAACGAGTGTCGCATGCGAATGCACTGTTGGTGCGAAGGATGAGGGCGTATATATGTTGGACGCAACGGCGCGTGTGTTGTGGGCAAGCGTACGACGCCGCATGCACGGCGGTATCTGGTTGGGCGCTGCGATGGCGGCGTTACTTACGCTCGTGGGGGCGCCTGCGACGCAGGCTGCCACCGGCCATGACAAGATCAGAACCCTGTTGCCGCAAGCCATCGGCCAGTGGCCCAGTTACATGCAAAACAGCGCACACTCTGGATACAATGGCGCTGAAACCCAAATCACGCCCGTCACGGCCACGTCACTCGCGCGTCAGTGGAGCTTTGCCACGAACTTGCCGGTCTCAGCGCAACCTATCGAGGCCAACGGGGTCGTCTACATGGGATCGTGGGACGGATATGAGCGCGCGCTGACTACCCAAGGCACCGTCGTGTGGTCCACTTTTCTCGGCCAGACAAGCGATAGCATCTGCGATCCGCCGCTTGCGGGCATCGTCAGCACACCATTCGTCACGCAGGCCACTCCGGGAAACCTGCTCAGTACACGTTCGATGCTCTACGTGGGAGGCGGTGACGGACAAGTCTACGCGCTCGACGCGCTAACTGGCGCCATCAAATGGTCAACACGCCTCGGCCCTTCACCCAGCACGTTCATGTGGAGCTCGCCCCTGGTCTACGCGGGGAGTGTGTACATTGGCGTGTCCTCCTTCGGCGACTGCCCCCTCGTGCAAGGGCAGATGGTCAAGCTCAACGCGACGACCGGCGCGATTCAGCAGATCTTTAACGTCGTGCCGAACGGCTGTACGGGCGGCGGTGTCTGGGGATCACCAACCCTGGATGTCAGCACGGGCATCATCTACTTCGCCACTGGAAACGCGGGAGGTTGCTCCACCAACGAGTCATATGCCGTATCGTTGATAGCGGTCCACGCCAGCGATCTCTCCTTCATCTCATTCTGGCAGATCCCGCCCTCACAGCAAATCGTCGACGGTGATTTCGGATCATCTTCCACCCTTTTTACGGCGACAATCAACGGAGTCGCGCAACCTCTGCTGGGCATCGTGGATAAGAATGGTGTGTACTACGCCTTCAAGCGCACGAATATCGGCGCCGGTCCCATCTGGTCACGGCGCCTTGACCCCGGCAGCGAGTGCCCGCAATGTGGTACCTCCGCGATTGCGCCAGCCGCCTGGGATGGGCAGACGCTCTTTGTGGCGGGCGGCATCACTACTATCAATAACAAATCGTGCCAGGGAAGCGTTCAGGCGCTCGATCCCGCCACTGGCGCCCCACGCTGGCAGGCATGTCTCGCTGGGGCAATCCTCGGCGCGGTATCAGCGGTGCCTGGAGTCGTGTTCGTTGGCGCGGGGACCGCTTTCTATGCGTTGGCGGCCAGCTCCGGCGCCACGCTCTTCACCTTCACTGATCCCGCCGGTCAGCCATTCTTCGGCCCCGCGAGCATCGCGAGCGGATCGGTCTATATTGGCAATATGGATGGTGCGCTCTATTGCTTCCGCACGGGTACAGCCCGGCTACCTCCCGTTCGAGCAGGCGCCACGCCCGTTTCCCCATAGCGCTATCGCAGCGCGCCGTAGCCCATTCGGAGCAGGCCGAATGGGCCGCGTTGCGTTGTGCTGCTGCTGTGTTACAATTGCGCTGAGATATCGTGCAACGAGCGTGCCACCCTGACGCAGAAGGGCGACGCCTCCAGAGTGGCGTGTGGAGTGAGTTGGCAACGCGGATCGAATAGGAGAAGGGATGGCTACGCCAGCACACTGCCCACGGTGCGCCCGGCAAACGCCGGAAGGAGCCCGCTTCTGTTCCGCCTGTGGATTGGATCTGAGCTCATCGCGGGCGCGCATCGCGACGGGTTTGCTGCCATCAAATCAGATGCTGCAGCGGCGCTATCTCGTCATCCGGCGGCTGGCACAGGGTGGCCAGAGCGCAGTATATCTGGCGCGGGACACCTTCGAGAGTAACGCGCCGCGCGCCATCAAGGAGATGAGCGAGTCAAACCTTGGTCCCGCCGAACGCGAAAAGGCTATCAACGATTTCATTCGCGAGGCGAGCATGCTGGCCCGCCTGAGCCATCCCGCGCTCGCCACAGTGTACAGCACGTTTGTGGACGGGCAGAAGCACTACCTGGTGATGGAGTTCGTCGAAGGACACAACCTGGAAGACGAGCTTGTGGAGCTGAACCGCCCGCTGGAGTGGGAGCGTGTGGTGGTTTGGGGCATCGCGCTCTGTGGTGTGCTGGACTACTTGCACGGGCAGACCCCCGCGATCATCTATCGCGATCTCAAGCCAGCCAACGTGATGCTCACACCGAGCGGTACTATCAAACTGGTGGATTTCGGCATCGCACGCTGGCTGCACCCCAATCGTGCCCGCGATACCGCCCAGCTTGGCACGGATGGCTACGCGCCGCTGGAGCAATATAGTGGGCGCTCGGAGCCTCGCTCGGACCTCTATGCGCTGGGCGCCTCCCTTTATCACCTGCTGACGGGCCGCGTACCGGAGGCGGCGCCGTCGCGTATTGGTGGGCAGGCGCTGATTCCCATTCGCGGCATCAATCCGCGCGTGCCAGAGGCCGTGGAGCAGCTGGTGGAGCGCGCGCTCGCCTTGCAGCCACGCGACCGCTTCCAGGACGCGGCAGCGATGCGCGATGCGCTCACCCTCGTGCACCAGCCGGGGGCCGCACGCACCAGCCGGGCTACCATGATTCCCGCGCCGCGCTCTGGACGCATCGGCCCCGCGACCGCAGGCCCAGCGGCAGGCGCGAGTCCGCAGGTCGCGCGGGCGCGGCTGCATGTTTGGCCACTGCGACTGGATGCCGGCTACCTTGACGCGAACGACACGGCGCTCATGGTGCTCGATATCGCCAATCGGGGCGCGGGCGAGCTGCTGGGTAAGGTGGAATGCAGCACGCGCTGCCTGCGCGCCGAGCCGGAGCGGCTAAACGGCAGTGTATCAGTGCTCCAGGTTTCTATTGATACGACAGGCCTACTTCCCGGCCCCTACAGCTGCCACATCGCCGTGCATACCAACGGCGGCTCGCAGATCATTCCCGTGCGTTTCGTCGTTCGCCAATAGAAGGTGACACGTGAAGCGGCGCCTCGTACCAAGATGTCAGTACGCTTTGCTCTCCACGATCTCGACGATTCGCGCCTGCGGATTCTGCATGACTTGCCCTTCCACACGACGCCACACCTCGCGCATCGTCACGAGAAACGCCTCCGCGTCGGCCTTGGTATCGAATTCAAGATCAATCATCACGTAGTGTGGATCATCCATCGGGCGTGTTATCTGATAGCGGCGGACGTGCGACCGCTCCCGGCCAGCCGGATCACTGTCGAAGGCTTGTTTCCAGCCGTCGTAGTCGGGGATGGGATGTTCGATGTGCACAATAGGCATGTTGACTCCTGTTCTCACCGATACGCTCACTCGACCGTGTCACCAAGAGCTCGCGACTTGGCGGCCAAACCTGCCGCGAAGAGCTACATCATCTGCATTATCCACCAATAGCAGTCCCGTGACAAGGCGTGGCGTATACCCCCGTTCCACGTGGAGCGGCCCGCGCCGAAGGAAACGACGTTCCAAGCACGGAGCGGGCCGGGAGTGCGGAAGTAGCGCCGGGGATGAGGGTTTTTATATCCCCATGACGCCGATGAGCTCGCGAACGGAATCGGCAGACTTCTGGAGCTGCGCCTTCTCCTCGGCGGTCAGGTCAAGCTGAATCACCTCTTCGACGCCCTTAGATCCCAGCTTCGCCGGCACACCGACAAACAACCCGTTGATGCCATACTCGCCTTCAAGATAGACCGAGCATGGCATGATCATCTTCTTGTCCAGAATGATCGAGTCCACCATCTGTATCACGGATGCCGACGGCGCATAGAACGCGCTGCCCTGCTTTAACAGATTCACGATCTCCGCGCCACCATCGCGCGCACGCTGGACAATCTGCGCCAGCCGCTCCGCCGGGATCAGCTCCGGCAGCGGCACACCCGCCACTGTGGAGAGGCGCGCCAGCGGCACCATCGTGTCGCCGTGGCCGCCGAGCACAAACGCCTGCACATCACGCACGGAAACGTGCAGCTCCTGCGCGATAAATGTGCGGAAGCGCGCCGTATCGAGGACGCCGGCCATGCCCATGACACGCTGCTTCGGGAAACCGCTGACTTTGTACGCGAGCTGGACCATCGCATCGAGCGGGTTGGTCACGCAGATCAGAATCGCGTTGGGAGAGCGCCGCACAATCTCCTGCGTCACCTGTGTCACGATACCCTGGTTGGTGCGGATCAAATCGTCGCGGCTCATGCCCGGCTTGCGAGCGATGCCGGAGGTGATGACCACGATATCGGAGCCGGCCGTCTCATCATAGCCGTTCGCGCCGATGACGAGGGAGTCGTAGCCAAGGACAGGGCCGGCTTCGAGGATGTCCAGCGCCTTGCCCTGCGGCATATCGGGAATGACATCCACCAGCACGACATCGGCATAATCGCGCTCGGCGGCACGCTGGCCCAACGTTGCGCCGACATTGCCGGCTCCGACGACGGTTATCTTGCTACGCATGGTTCTTCATCCTCTTCGATGGTATTTCGGTTCGTTTTAATCCACATCCGGCCCCAGGCCAGACACGACGGCGGGCGCTCCGCGTGATGAGCGGCCACACAAAATTGTAGCGCATCAATGATAGGCTCACTAGCTGGCTCGTATGGTACCAACGCCACCGGCGAAGCTGGGAACAAATAAGACACGTGTGGCACCATCTCGAATGACTGGGCTATGACAGTGGCGTGACAGTGGTGTGACAAAGGTCGCTGTAGCGCCCCCGTGACGGATGTAGCATACGGTACGGTAATGGTGCGCCAGTCGCACCATTCTTTGGGGCAGGAAGGGCGCATGTGTGGAGTGGGGGATGGCGCTGGCAGGCAGGCGCTCCGGATCGGTGGCTCCCGCGATGGCAACGAATGAGCCTACGGGGTGGGCACAACGGTGTGCCTCCAAACGATCCGTGATCACTGGCGCGTGAAGTTGAGCGCAGCGCTGCCATGCGCGGCGATGGTGCTGATGGTGCTATGCGCCCCTGGCAAGCGCGCGCGACTCGCATGTTGAGCTCCACCGGAGCGGTATCGTCCTTCTCACCCCACCATAGATGCGCCGCATCATCGGCGAAGGAGGACGGATACGTGATACAGGCAACACAACATGCCTCGACGCGCTGGGATGGCACTCTGGGGACGGGGAGTGGCACCATCACACTGAGTGGCGGAGCCGCGAGCGCGCTCCCGGTGTCATGGGCATCGCGCACCGGCCACACGACCGGCAAGACCAGCCCTGAAGAGCTGCTCGCCGCTGCTCATGCAAGCTGCTATGCGATGGCGTTTGCCCACATCCTCGAAGAGCGTGGTACACCGCCCGCGCATCTTTCCGTTGCGGTGGACTGCACGTTCGAGCAGATCGCGACCGGCTTCAAGGTCAGCCGGACAGTGCTGACCGTCGAAGGCGAGGTACCCGATATTACAGAGGCGCAATTCGCGGACGCCGCGCACGCGGCTGAGCTATTTTGTCCCATCTCCAACGCGCTGCGTGGCAATGTGGACATCGTGCTGACGGCGCGACTCGTCCAGGTCTTGCGACCCACGAGTGGCTCCTAATCCGAAACGATGAGCACTTAGGAGTATCGTACTCAGAGAAAGCGTCGGTGAGAATCGAATGACTTACGTGATTACACAGCCGTGTATCGGCGTCAAAGACGGGTCGTGCGTGGATGTCTGCCCCGTTGACTGCATCCACCCGGCCGAAGGGGAGTCCGACTACGACAACTTTACTCAACTCTACATCAATCCCGACGAGTGTATTGATTGTGGCGCCTGCGAGCCAGCCTGCCCGGTAAATGCTATCTTTGAGGAGAGCGCCGTGCCGGAGCAGTGGAAGGAATACACCAAGATCAACGCTGACCACTACCGCACGACATCCTGAGGGCGCTGGCAATCAACACCACCGATGCGAGTGATTACGCATGCCTGCGCACTCGAAGCTGGCGCGAGCCGCGATAGCCGGCTCACGACACACATGTGTGCGTCCCGCCCTTGGCGGTTATTCGCTGGTCGCGCGCGTTACTGGTGCGCGGCCCCGGCCAGCAGGTCCCGCAGCACTGCGGCATTCGAGAGCTCGACATCGTGCGTTGCGAACACAAGCGTCACATGATCGCGCTTCGTCAGCTCACGCAAGTCTACCAGCGCGGATCGGGCTGGCTCGGTCGCGAGCTCTTCCTCATAACGGCGGCGGAATTCCGCGAAGCGGGCAGGATCATGATTGTACCACTTGCGGAGCTCCTGGCTCGGCGCGATGTCCTTCAGCCAGACACTGATGTGTGCGCGTTCCTTGGTGAGTCCGCGGGGCCAGAGGCGCTCGACCAGCACACGAGTCCCATCGCTCGCTTCCGGCGTTTCATAGGCACGCTTGAGCGACACTGATTGCGTTTCGCTCGCCATGATGTCTCCTCCTTTGCTGTAAGCAGTCTACGGTCTACAGTACACACTTAGCCCCCGTTTCGGTGTGACGTGGCGTGACGCCCAACGCCGCCCTGGGTCAGTGAACGTAGCGCTCTCGTTATCATTGCGTGAAGTATCCGGCTCTCGCCTCTGCCGCTCAGACCGTGTGCTCGGCGCTGGGTGTTGTGTTCTGAGCAGCCAGCAGTCGCGCGTCCACACCTGAGATTTCCAATCGCGCCTCGACACGCCCATCCCGCAAGCGAAAGGTTGTGGGGAAGCCGGAACGGCGCAGAAGAGCAAGCATGTGGTCATTATCATACATGACTTCGGCGACGAACGTGGTGAAGCCCCAGCGGCACGCATAGGTGGCCAGTGTCTGGAGCAGGCGAGGGCCGATGCCGTGTCCTTGCCAGCGATCTTCGACTGCCAGCGCAATCTCGGCCGCTTCAGGCGTTGTACGCTGATAACGTGCTACCGCGATGATCGGCTCATCCGTGCCCACTCCCGGTGTAGCGACCACAGCCATGCGATCCCCGTAGTCCACGTGGCTGAGACGTTCAGCCAGCTCGCTGCTCAACACCGGCATCACCCCAAAGAAGCGGAAGACGACGGTCTGGCGAGAGAGCCGCTGGTGAAACGCCTGTAGGCGTAACGCATCGTCGCCGCGGATAGCGCGCTGGTGCAAGACTGTGCCATCGCGCAGCACGAGCGGTCCATCAAGTTCGGCAACGTCCCGCGGGATTGCCAGCGCGTCCGCTGGAGCAACGCTCGTGCCGTCAGAAGGCGGTACGTTTGTTTGCGTGGCCATGACCGACCCCCTTCTTACAGGATAGAGTCCACGACCCGAAAACGGCGAGCGTATCGTCAATATACACTACTGGTGAGCAGCGTGTGTTTGTGGCTGATACGTTCCAGGCACGGTACGGAAGCTGATCGCAAAGCGATTCCAGCCATTGATGGCGACAATGGCCAGTGTCAGGTCCACCAGCTCTTTTTCAGAAAACTGCTGGCGCACGCGCTCGAACACCTCGTCGGGCACCTGCCCGTCCGCGACCAGCGTCACTGCCTCGGTCCATGTCAGCGCCGCGCGTTCGCGCTCGGAATAGAACGGCGTTTCGCGCCATGCGCTCAGTGCGTACAGCCGCTGCTCGCTCTCGCCGCGAGCGCGAGCGTCCTTCGTATGCATGTCAATACAATAGGCGCAGCCGTTGATCTGCGAGGCGCGCAGCTTGACCAGCTCGAGCAGCGATGGCTCGAGGCCACACTTGGCGAGATATCGCTCCAATCCGCTCAGAGCTTCCATGACGCCTGGTGCGACTTCCCGATACACGATTCGTGGTTTCATAATTTCCTCCATGCGCTGCCATAGACTGCGGGCGGGCGATATCCGCGTTGCCGCTGCTACATCTACTATGTTAGGCCTCAGCGCCCTCATCATCCATCCCTCACTGTATCAGCACCGGCCGCTGTGGACAGCGATGTTTGTCACACGGCGAGGCGCGATTGAAGGCGCCCGCGGGGAGCACGTGTGTCTGTCAGATGCGACCGCCGCATGCGTCAGGCTGTGTGTCGTTATGTGACGTTTCTCGCAGCGTGAACAGGAGCGTGCGAGATAGAGTAAAAGTGGACGAGAAAGGAGGATCACAATGAGTGAGCGCATCATTTTCGGGATAGGCGTTGGCAACGGTAGGGTCCCCGTCAAAGGACGGCCAGCGACCGACGAGTTTGAGCTCGCGAGCGCGGTCTATACGCTGCTCCAGCAGGCGAGCGCGAACGGTGACCTCGCGGACGGCGGGCTCAAGGGCGCCATCGTTGGGGAGCCACGGCTGCAGCAAGGCATGAACTACCAGAGTGAGAACCTGACGGTAACAATTGGCGAGAGGCACTTCCGCATCATCTTCAAGACCGAGCGAGGCTAGCCAGCGAACCCGGATCGGTCATGGAGACTGGAAGCGCAGAGGCATCTGCATGATCGGATAACGGTCTGGCATGGCTGACTGAAGCCGCTACGGCGCTGGGCGTGTGTGCCGCGTTGATGGCGAGGCTGGTACGCCACGCATTGGTGTCGCCGGAGCGCCGGCATGTGGTGCGGATCTCCTGGTCGCCTTTGGCGAGGACGTCTTCGATGGTGGCCGTGCGGGACGCGAAACCGCGCGTACACGCCCTCCCTCTTGCCCTCGATCGTGCGCACCACCGGCTCTGGTCCCGAACCACGGGCTTACGACCGCTTCGGGCGTACCCGGCGCTCGCCACGTATCCGCACGAGCCACCGCAGCGCGGGCCACACTCCCCCCACCACTATGGACAGGCCCAGCAGGGTGACGGCCAGCGCGAGGAGCGGCGTCGAGAGGATCGCATCGTAGAAAAGAAATACCGCTCGTTTCAGCTCCAAGACCAGCCCTACCAGCCCATCTGATGGCGCGAGCTGGAGAGGAGTCTGCGTGTAGGTGATGATGCGCACATCGCCATCGCTCGCGTAATAATCGCCTCCGCCATTGTATGCGGCGAATATGGGTGGCGTAAATGCTCCGTAGCCTTCTGCTACGACCAGTCCCGTTTTGGCCAGGTCGGCACCGACGGCATTGCGTTCCAGATCCACGGTGGGCGCAATGTGATGCGTGGGCTGATGGCTGGTGCCGCTCAGCTCGATCCCGTGATCATAGGAGGCTTGCCCGATCCAGGCCGGTTGCCCACCGATGAGCATACTGGTCTGCCACAGACGGATATGGCCGCGGTTGCCGACATCATTGGTGGGCTTCTCAAACGCCAGATCCTGGACACGCCCGAAGACATAGAGATTGCTGACGGGCGCCGTGGGATAGCTGCGATGCGCGAGGCTAGCGGCCGCGATCTTCGCGGAGGTCTGAGGGGTAATGGGATCGGGAATCAGCCATCCGGCTTGCAGAAAGCTCTGCGTTATCTGCGGCTGGCTGCCAACGATGATAAGGTTGAGCGGGTCACCTGCCGCTCCCGATGCGGTGTGCGTGATGCGTGGTAGGGACGGGAAGGCGGACGGATAGGGATACCAGCGCAGAAGCACGAGAAGGAGTGCAAGCAGCGCCACCACCACCAGACACAGCCAGCTCAGGAGGCGCATGACTCTCGTGGTCGTTTGGCTCATTGGTGCCCTTATCCTAACCTCTCCTCGCGGTAGCTAAAGATCCGTGGCGAGGACACGATCACCTATGCAATGTGCCATGACGCAGTGTGCCCCCATTGTGCCATGCCGGTGTCAACAATGGGAAGGGTACACCGTTTGTGCTAGGCAACCTGGGTACATACATGGGCGGGTAAACCGCATAGGCAAGCCGCACAGGCAACGTAGCGCGACAACCGGCATCATAGGCGCATTCCGGGGAAGCGCCTGATGCGCGCTTGCACGTGACGGAGGATGAAATCGCCCATCGAGATTGGGGTTGACACGCGAGATATTCATGACGTATCATCAATAACGTGTCATGCGTGACACGTCATTATATTGGTGGTGCGGAAAGAAGCACAGCACATGCGCATTCATGCCATCCAGACCGGGACGGTCGCCATCACGCAGAGCTGGCGCCGCGGAAATGGACCCGGCGCGATCCGCCGGCTCAACACTCTGCTCGACCGCCGGTGGACCGAGCCGCTGCCCATCTATGCATGGGTCGTTGAGCATCCTGAGGGCGTCCTCGTCGTGGATACCGGCGAGACCGCGCGCGCCAGCCAGCCGGGCTACTTGCCCCGCTGGCATCCCTACTTTCATTTCGCCGTGCGAGAGTGGGTCCGCCCGGAGCAAGAGATTGGCCCGCAACTGCGGGCGCTTGGCATAGACCCACAGCGCGACGTGCGCTGGCTCGTGATGACCCACCTGCACACCGACCACGCCGGTGGTCTTGCCCACTTCTCCGGCGTCGACATCCTCGTGTCGCGCACCGAGTACGCCGGTGCGCAAGGCTTCCACGGACAGTTGGACGGTTACCTCAACACCCGCTGGCCCGGTTGGTTTGCGCCGCGTCTGCTGGACTTCGCGGATCGTCCCTATGGCCCCTTCGCGCAGAGTCTGCCTCTGACGAAGGCCGGCGACATCGTCCTCGTCCCAACGCCCGGCCACACGCGCGGGCATCTATCCGTCGTGGTGCAGGATGGTGCTCACGCCGTTTTCCTCGCGGGTGACACCTCGTACGCGCAGGAGCTGCTGCTTGCGCAGGCTCCAGATGGGGTTGGTCCGGATGCGGCCCGTGAGCGCGCGACGCACCGCCACATCCTCCAGCTTGCGCAGTCGGCGCCCATGGTCTATCTCCCCACCCACGATCCCGACTCGGCACAGCGACTTGCCGAGCGACGCATCGTGCCGGCGGCAGCCGTCGCGGCGTCACTTATAGTGTCAAAGGCGGCGGCCTGACGCTGAGTCCTCTGATCAGCCAGCGACCCAGTGACCACCTGGGTGACGAATCAGGCGCGAGGAGCCTGTGAGTGGCAGCAGCTCACGTAAGAGCAACATGGCAATAATAGCGAGGGCAAGGTTCCTATGAAATACCGTCACGTGGTGATCCAGCACACTGGTGGACCGGAAGTTTTGCGGATTGTGGAAGATGAGCTCCCAGCTCCGGGCGCCGGGCAAGCGCGCGTGAAGATTCTCGCGGCCGATGTGTCGTTCTCTGATGTAAATCTGCGGCGCGGGCGGTATCCCGGCGCGCCACGACCGCCCTTCACCCCAGGATACGCAATGGTCGGCGTAGTGGACCAATTGGGCCCAGAGACCACGGGGCTGGCAGTCGGCCAGGCCGTCGCCGCGCTGACCTTCTATGGGAGCTACAGCCAGTACATCTGCTGGCCCGTGCAAGACCTCGTGCCCATGCCACCGGGACTTGATCCCGCCGAAGCGGTATGCCTGGTGTTGAGCTACATGGCGGCGTATCAGATGCTACACCGCGTCGCCCATGTGACGCGCGGCGAGCGCATCCTGGTGCATGGCGCGGCGGGCGGGGTGGGCACTGCCTTCCTGGAGCTCGGCCAGATGTTGGACTTGACGATGTACGGCACGGCCTCGAAGCCCAAGCACGATCTCGTAGCCCGGCTGGGCGCCACGCCAATAGATTACCAGTCCGAAGACTTCGTGGCGCGCGTGACCGCCCTGACCAATGGCAAGAGGGTGGATGCTGCATTCGACCCGATAGGAGCCGCGCACCTGCGCCAGTCAGCGCAAGCCGTACGCACCGGTGGGACCGTAGTTGGATACGGCTTCTACGCCGCGGCCAACCGTGGCAGCAATGTTGTGCTTGACGTTCTGGCGCAATACGCGCAAGTGGCGCGCTGGGCGCTCCCACCCCATCGGAAGCACGTCGCGTTCTATGACATCCGCCCGCTGGCCAAGAAGCATCCAGCCTGGTTCCGGGAGGATCTCACGGCCCTCTTCGCGCTGCTCGCCGCGGGCAAGCTCCACCCGGTGATCGCGGCGCGCCTGCCCTTGGAGGAGGTAGTGCGCGCCCATGAGCAGGTAGAGCATGCCGAGGTACAGGGCAAGCTGGTGCTGATCCCGAATCTCTGACCCGAATCTCTGATCGGTGCTGAGCGAATGCGTGTGAGAGGCATCCTGCTGTCACAGGCATCACAGGAATACAGGAGTCACGAAGCGTACTCTTCGGGTAGTGCATCGGGCGCTAGAAAGGTCAAGAGAGGGTTCTATGGGGCCGATTGAGGAGATGCGGTATCTGGTGCTGGCGGCGCAGCGCGAAGGCAACCGTCTATTCTCCGAGGGACTCCAGCCGCTGGGGCTTACCCCCTCACAAGCCGAGGCGCTACGGGTGCTGCAAGACTGGGAACCCCTCGCCCTGGTCGAGCTGGGATCGCTGTTGGTGTGCGAGCAGGGGAGTCCCAGCCGCCTGGTGGCGGGCCTGATCGCGGCTGGCTACGTCACGCGCGCGCCGTCGCCCGACGATCGCCGCAAAGTCGTCTTGACCCTCACCTCACAAGGCCATGAGATGGTCGAGCGCGTACGCGTCGTCGAAGCGGCGCTGCATGCCACGCTGAGGAGACTCGTCTCCGACCAGCAAGTCGGGCTCCTGCTGCCGCTCTTCCAGCGCATCGTCGCTGATCGCCCGGCGGGCGATGCGCTCGCCCGCCGTCTGCGACGGCTGCCACTCCCGTCGCGGGAGGACGAGGAAAAGAGGGAGGAGCACGATGCGCGCATGTAAACTGCTTGTAGCTTGCGCTGCGCATGAAACTGACGCTGCGCTTCACCACTTCTGCGGCATGTGCCGTCTGGTCGGGAAGCTACTTCCCTGACGTGTCTTTCTCGTTCGTGTGGCGCTCGAAACGCGACGGTTCATTGAATAGCGAAGCGATGAATTGGTGTTCGACGGAACGCAGTTGTCCCACGATGGTAGTCGCGAGTGTATTTGCCAAACGTGAGACCTCCAGCGCCTTCTACGCGCCGTCGCGCTTGTCGTCGCTGCTATGCGTCGGTCGAGGCGCCCGCCAGCCATACCGGAGCGCGCCGATCCGCAGGGCGAACACGAAGACTGCGGCAAGGCCGGCCGCAAGCGAACCGTAGAGGTGTAGGTGCTGGACGAACACGATAATCGCTGACCCGAGCACCGCAGGGACGGCGTACAGCTCGCTATCCGCCCGCAAAACGGTGGGCTGCTCGTTGGCGAGCACGTCTCGCAGGATGCCGCCACCCACGGCCGTCAGCGTGCCGAGCGCGATGGCTTCGACCGGTCCGAGCCCAAAGGCGAGCGCCTTCGCCGTGCCCGCGACGCAGAACACAGCCAGTCCTGCCGCGTCGAAGACGAGCACTGCGGCCTGGAGTTGGGTCCGATACCGCTGCACGAGAGCGGGGCCGCGCTGGTCCTGGCTCTGGATCATATAGCGATACACGAAGAAGAGGAGCGCCACGGCGCCGAGCGGTATCAGGAAAGTGACGTGATCCGTGAAGGCAGCCGGAGGAACCGCACCGAGAATGAGATCGCGGATGATGCCCCCACCAATCGCGGTGATCTCGGCCAGCACCGTCATGCCGACGATATCGTAGCGCTTGTGGACGGCCAGCAAGGCGCCCGAAATCGCAAAGACAAAGGTGCCAATGAGGTTGAGGGCTGCTTCTAAGCCCGCGTTGAAGACGACCGGCTGCATGTGGATCACCCTGCCTGACTCAGTGGGGCGCGCAAGTGGCAGCGCCGTACAACCGCGAACACACGCACACGCCGTGGGAGCGCACCAGCCGCGGTCATCATTTTGGCACACAAAGCGTACGCGCGCTGCAACAGCCAGGTCAATGGATCACCTTGGTACGCTGGTGCACTCACGCGCGGATACGGCGCAAGCGGGAGCGACGAGACCGGGTCACGGTGTGGCGAACAGCAGTGGATCATACTCCGGAGTGCGATAGATGACGCCGTCTTTCATCACGAAGTCAACCTTGGTCGTAACACCGATATCAGCAATAGGGTCACCCGGCATGGCGACGATATCTGCGCGCTTGCCGGTGGCGAGTGCGCCGAGGTCATCGCGTTGCAGCAGCTCGGCGGCGACGCTCGTGCCGGCCTGGAGGGCGCGTACGGCGCCCATCCCCGCGTTGACCATCGCCTGGAACTCCAGAATACCGTGACTGAATGGGAACATGCCACAGTCCGTGCCGAAGGCGACCTTGGCGTCGCTTGCCGCGATGCGTCGCTGGGCGGACGTGATCGCTTCGACGTCGCGGCGGAACTTCCACACCATCTGCGACGGCAGCGCACCCTTGTTCAGCTCGTCGAGGTCTTCCTGATTCATTCGCATCGTCGGCACGATGAAGGTTCCGGCCCGCTCGGCCATCTGGATCGCCTCGTCATCAATGAGGTAGGCGTGCTCCAGGCTCCGTACGCCTGCCCGGATCGCCTGTTTGCACCCCTCAGCGGCGCCGGTATGCACCGCGACCGGTAAGCCCAGCTGCGCCGCCGTGGCGGTCACGGCCTCCATCTCGTCATCGAACCAGGTCACCCGCGCTGGATCGTCGCCGGGCGTCGCGTAGCCGCCAGTGTTAGCGGTCTTGATCCATTCGGCGCCGCGCTTGTGCTCGGTCCTCACCAGTTCGCGGATCTGCCCGATCGAGTCGGCAGTACGGACAATATCCAGATGCCAGCGGGGGGGATAGAAGCTATTGAGGTCGCCGTGCGCGCCCGTGCAGCTGAGCAGGTGCCCGGCGGGAATCACGCGCGGACCAGCGACCTGTCCGGCGGCGATGGCGTCGCGCAGGTCCACGGTCGGCCACTCGGGATCCATGGTAGCCAGGTCGCGCACGGTCGTGAAGCCTTGCCGGAGGTAGCCCTGCGCTCGATGCAGCCCAAGCAGCGCCTTGCTTGCCGTTGATTGCAGCGTCTGCCGGGCCGCGTTCGCATTGTCGAAGGTCAGATGCACGTGGGTGTCAATGAACCCTGGCATGACGGTCCGCCCGGAGAGATCAATCACACGCGCTCCTCGCGGTCGGCTCACCGATGAGCCTATCGCGGCGATCTGGTCGCCTTCGATCAAGATTTCCGCCGGACCGGTCAGGTGGTCCGACACGCCATCGAAGATAGCGCCACAGACGAGCACGAACGTACCCAATTGTGTACCCTCCTGCGTGTTCAACCAGCATACTGCGATGCGACCTACGGCGAGCGCCAGCCACGAAGGCGGATGACGCTGCCATGTCCGCATATCGTGGTCGGCTGAATCCGCGAAACGATCAACCGGGCTGAGTATTGAGCCCTTTGGGCATCGTCGCTATGACAGCAATGATGGCCACCACAGTGATCGCTACGTTGAAGAGGAGCGCGATCATAGCCGCCGTCACCGCCGATCCGCCAGCGCTCAAGCCCACAAAGAGCGCGGACGAGAGCGCGACACCAAACGCGCTACCGAGCGAGCTGGCCATCTTGTAAATGCCTGACGCGACACCCACCTTGTGGGCAGGGGCGTTATCTACCGCGGTATCGGTGGACGGAGTAGCGTACATTCCGAGGCCAACCCCAAACAGCGAGAAACCGATAAACACGATGACAAGGTATCCTGTTCCAGGGATGAATGTGAACGCTGTCAAGAGGATACCGAGCGCGGTGATGGCCGGCCCCCAGATCATGGGTTGGCGGGCGCCAATTCGCTGCATGATCTTTTCGCCGACACGAATCATGCCCACCACGCAGACCAGATAGCCGATGGTGAGCAGCCCCGATTGGAAGGACGTGAGCCCACGGGCTGTTTGCACAAAGGTGTTCACGACGATCAGCGCGCCCGCCGACGCATTCAGCAGGAAGTTGGACACGGTGGCGCCCGTGTATGCCCTGTTGTAAAAGAGGGTGAAGTCAACGAAGCTGTTGCTCTCTGTCGTCTCAAGCTTGATGAACGCTGGGAGCGCGATGACGAACGCGATGGCTAACACGATGATTTGCCAGCTTAGCCACCCAAGCGATGAGCCCTGGGTGATGATCACATTGATGGCGACCATCGCAATCACAAACGCGGTAAGACCACCAAAGTCGAAACGTGAACGATCGGGGGATTCCATTTTGCTTTCCGGTGTTCCCCGGATCAGCGCGACACTGATCAACGCAACGACAATGGAAAACACAAATATCCAGCGCCAGCCCATGGAAGTCGCGATGGCGCCGCCCGCGAATGAGGAAACGCCTGAGCCACCCCATGAGCCAATGGACCAAAAGCTAATCGCGCGTTGGCGCGCCGCGCCATCATAATAGGCCTTCACTAATGAGAGTGTGGCCGGCATGATGCAGGCGGCTGACATGCCCTGGATGATTCTGCCCGCTAACAGGAGCGCCGCGGTACCGCTTGGCGTCAGCGCGATGCAGAGCGACCCAAGAATACTCAGACCCAACCCAATGTAGGTGAGCCGCATGCGGCCATAGCGATCCGCCAAACCTCCGGCGACAACGATGCAGATGCCAGAAAAAAGCGCTGTGAAGCTGATGGCGACACCGATGAGACCCGTAGAAATTCGCAGATCACGCTGCATGGCGGGCACGACGTTGACGAGCGACCCCGCGAACAACCAGAAGGTCACGACGGCGAGTACGATACCAAGCAGCAGCTTGTTGGAGCCCTGGTACGTGGCCTTCACGGCGACTTGCGACGTTTGCATGGAGTGTTGCCTTCCTGTACGCACGGGGCTGCCTCTCAGTGGGCAGCCCCGCGGGACAGTGCGAGCCCTTGGCGAGATCGAACACATCGCGAACGCCAGGGTCACGCCGCCGCATGTAATGATGTATGCGCCGTTGAACCGCTTTCCTCGCCCCGAACGGAGCGCTGTCTCAGGACGCCAGCCAGGCCTGCGCGGCAACGATCAACGCTTCCACGCCTGTCTCCAGGGTCGGATGGATGACAGGCGCGAAATGCGGGTTGTGATTCGTCGGGATCTCGTCGAGCTTGCCAGCCGCTTTCGCCTTCGCGTACAGGTCGGGGTCGGTACAGCCAACAAACCAGAACACCGATGGGACGTGCCCTTCGGTTCCATACAAGCCGAAGTCCTCGCTCGCCGACGTCGGCTCCGTCTCCACCACGCGATGGTCAGTGAACTGCTGGCGAAAGGCGTCCACGACACGCTTGGTCGCCTTGGCATCGTTGGTGACGAGCGCATAGCGGTCCAACGGCGTGAATGCGGGCGGCTTCGGCGCACCCGATGCCTCTGCTTCGGCGTTGACGATGCGCTTGATCGCGGCGAGCACGCGCTTGCGCACGCCCGCGTCGAAGGTACGGACGTTCAGCTTGATGACCGCCTCGTCGGGGATGACGTTCTCCTTGGTTCCAGCTTGCAGCGCCCCAACGGTGACCACGGCGGCCTCGGTCGGCGCGACCTCCCGCGAGACGATGGTTTGCAGGCGCAGCACGGTTGCCGCAGCCATCACGACAGGGTCAATGCTGGCTTGGGGCATCGAGCCGTGGGCGCCACGCCCGAACAACTGAATCTGCATGCTATCGGCAGCGGAGGTGATAACGCCGACACGCCACCCAAGGTCGCCCGCAGACCCGACCATGACGTGTTGGCCGAGCACGACAGCAGGTTTAGGGAAGCGTTTGAAGAGTCCGTCGTCAATCATCGCCTGAGCGCCCGCCGCCGTCTCCTCCGCTGGCTGGAACAGCGCCAGCAGCGTGCCGCTCCAGGCGTCGCGAGCCTGCGCGAGCAAGGTGGCCGCGCCCACCAGGCAGGTCACATGCATGTCGTGGCCGCAGGCATGCGCCACGGGCACAGTCTCTCCCGCGTCATTGGTGGCGGTGACGGCACTCGCGTAGGGGAGGCCGGTCGCCTCTTTGACTGGCAGCGCATCCATATCGGCGCGCAGCATGACGGTTGGTCCGTCGCCGTTGTGCAGAAGACCCACCACGCCAGTCTTGCCGACGCCGGTGGTGACGTCAAAGCCAGCGGCACGGAGCCAATCCGCCGCGAGATCCGCCGTTCGGGTCTCATGCATGGACAGCTCCGGATGCGCATGAATGTCTTTGTAGAGCGCCTCCAACTCCGGCAGCAGATCGCTGAGATGAGCAGTGATAGATCCCTTCGCCCCCCTGGTTCTAGGCTTAGCGCTCACACGTCACGCTCCTTTCCTGCCCTTGCACAGTTGTCCCTCGTATAGCTCCACAGACAGTACGCGTCTCGCTGACAGGCGCCGTCACGTCTGGAGGAGCGCTTCGGCGTCAATCGTTATGGAGATATCCTTGCCGAGCAGCGCACCGCCACTTTCGCGCTCGAGGTCGGCCAGCAACCCGAACGATTTGCGGCTGGCTTGCGCGGTGGCATGAATACCGACCCGGATGTTACCCATCGGATCCTCGACGATGCCCGTAACAAACACCGAGAGAGGAACAGCAAGTGTGACAGCGCCAATCGTCAACATCCCGGCAATCGTCCAGCGTCCGTCAAACTCTGGCGCCGCACCCGTGCCGCGATACGTCATGGTCGGAAACCGCTCCGCGTCAAAGAACCGCGGGCTACGCAGGTCTTCGTCCCGCTTGGCGTTGTGTGTGCTCACACTCGCGGTGGCGATAGTGACTTCGAGGGATGACTGAGTTGGGTCTTCGGGAACGATGGCTTTTCCCGTGACCTCATCGAAGCGTCCGCGTACGTGTCCAATGACCAGATGCTGCGTTCTGAAATCTACAAACGTATGCGTCGAATCCAGCGCATAGGTGCCGGGAAGCGGGAAGAGCACGCCATTGAAGGTTCGCGATATGACATGAACAGACCGCATTCTGGCTCCCCTCTAGTGTACGAATCCTACACATGGGAGCCACAATGCGCACGTATCCGTTCGCCGTCGAGCTGTTAGACAAGTCATAGCAGGTCGCCGGAACATCATACGAGCTTGCTGTGGCTCCTTCACTGCGGACTGCGCGGTATGTCACAGAATGACCTAGTGAGTCAGTCAGCTACTCACCCAGGCCGATCTGCCGCATGAAGGTCACGAGGTCGTAAAAGAGATTCTCTTCGACGATTTGCTCGTTATCCCAGCGTGCGACTGTACAGAAGTCCACTTCGAATTTCTTGCCAGTGGGTGGGATCTCCTTGCCATCAGCGCCCATCATTGGACCCGCGAATGTGCCAGTGAAGTGCGCGATCGAGCAGGTCCAGTCGCCTGAGGCGAAGAAGACCCGGTAGGGCCGGTTGTCGAGGTGCTGATCGGGGAAAGCCTTGAAGAACTCAATCGATTCTGCGCGATGATTGTCAACGCCGTGCGTTGGTGGCTTGCCGGGCCAGGTGACGACCACATCTGACTTATGGCGCTTCGCAAACGTCTCCAGGTCTTGCGCGTTCCATGCGTCATCCAGTGTCTGCATCAGCTCCATGTTGTGCGCTTCGGTCTCCGTGGACATTGGTCTGTGTCTCCCTTCATCGCCGCTCTGCGAAAGCCACGAGACGCGCCGTTGCGGCTGGCTTGGCACGTCACTCACACACCCTCGCCATC
>DATGEP010000372.1:0-18761 GCA_035310125.1 Ktedonobacterales bacterium | reverse complement strand
TGGCCAGTCCCGTGACCACGCCGAGAGCGGTAAACACCCCGTTTGTGCGGCCGCCGATCAACGTATTGCGCGTCGTCAGCGCCATGTCCTGGCCCGGGATGATGATGAGCACAATCGAGATGCTCAGGAACGTGGCCAGGTTGGTGATCATGGCACGGCGGCCGGCGCTCGAGCTTGGTGCTTCAATTCACGAGGACCGCCACGTCGAGCTGGTGAAGCCGCGGCGGGTCGGCGATCACGTCGATCTCGGAAATCCTGTCGCCCCTGACAGTGAGTCGGAGTGCATCAAGACCCACGGTGGCCAGCGCCCGTTGCCCATCCAACTTCACCTGGACCACTCCAAACCTCCAGCGCGTACCGAGACATCAGGGTAACGCATCCCCCACGCGCTGTTTGCGGCGACTTCATCGAGCACAGCATGCGGTCTCGCCTCAGAGCTCGCTTCGCGCAAACAGCAGAGTGTGGCGACCGATGAGTTTCGCGCGTTTCGCGGTCTTTATACGGCAGAAAGGAGAGCAATGAGCTCCATGGCCGTAAATGTTGTCGCGGCTCGACCGCAGGCGTCCGCCCAAGTCACCCGAGAATCTTTGAACCGAGCGAGTCGAGCGAAGGCATGGGTTCTGGCGCTGACCGCGGTCGCCTCGTTCATGGTCGCGCTCGACGCGCTCGTCGTATCGACCGCCCTGAGCACCATCCGCCTTGATTTCGGAACGACGATCGAGGCGCTCGAATGGACGATCAATGCCTACAACCTGAGCTTCGCGGTGCTGCTCTTGACCGGCGCCGCGCTGGGCGACCGGTTCGGCCGGCGCCGTATTTTCGTCGTTGGCGTGGCCGTGTTTACCGTCGCGTCGGTGGCCTGCGCTCTGGCACCCAGCGTAAGTTGGCTGATCGCCGCACGCGCGGTGCAGGGCGCCGGCGGCGCCATGGTGATGCCCCTGGCGATGGCGCTGCTCAGCGCGGCATATCCGCCCGCAGAGCGTGCCCGTGCGCTCGGTCTCTTCAGCGGCCTGACGGGTCTTGCGCTCCTCGGCGGTCCCGTCGTCGGTGGCGCCATCGTGCAGAGTGTCGATTGGCATTGGATCTTCTGGCTCAACGCACCAATCGGCCTGGTCACGATCCTCCTGGCGCGGGCGCGCATTCCAGAAAGCTCCGGTCCGACCGCCGCGCTCGACAGCCCTGGTCTGCTGCTGGCCAGCGCCTCAGCGCTCGCGGCCGTGTGGGGGTTGTCGAGGGCGAACGTCGCCGGGTGGGCCAGCCTCGAGGTCCTCGCAGCCTTCGGGACCGGACTGATGCTCGGCATCGGCTTTGTCGCCTGGCAGCGGCGTACGCGCCAGCCAATGATCCCAATGCGCCTCTTTGGCTCGCGCGCATTTTCCGCGGCGAACGCGGCCTGCTTTCTCTTTACAGGTGCGCTGTACGGGGCGCTGTTCTTCAACGCCCAGTTTCTACAGACCGCTCAGGGCTACACGCCGCTAGCAGCGGGTTTGCGACTGCTGCCATGGACCGCGACGCTCTTCATCTTCGCGCCGCTCGCCGGTCGACTGGTAAACCGTCTCGGTGAACGGCCACTCATCGTCGTCGGGTTGGTCATGCAGGCGGCTGGCCTGGCATGGCTGGCGCGCAGCGCGACTCCAGAGCTGGGGCTTGTCGAGTTCGCGGTGCCGCTGGTGTTGGCTGGCGCTGGCGTTTCCCTGGCAATGCCCGCCGCCCAGAACGCGGTATTGAGCGCCGTGGGTCCGACTGAGATCGGCAAGGCCTCGGGGACATACAACATGGTGCGTTTCCTCGGCGGGGCCTTCGGAATCGCGCTGTGCGGCAGCATATTTGCGGCCAGCGGCGGATTCGGGTCACCGCAGCAGTTCACCGCCGGCTACGCAAGTGCACTTGGCGCGTCGGCGTTACTGTCATTCGCCGCGGCACTCGCCGGCTTGCTTGTGCCGCCTCGAGCCGCCACTCTATGACTGTGTTGGTGGACCCCGGCCGCCTGGCAGAGCGAGATGCGTTTCAGGACCTGGTGGAGCCGTACCGTTATCAGCTCCAGGTCCACTGCTACCGAATGCTGGGCTCCTTTCACGAAGCCGAGGACCTGGTCCAGGAGACGTTGCTGCGCGCCTGGCGTGCGCGGGACCGTTTCCAGGGTCGGACCTCGCTGCGTAACTGGCTCTATCGCATCGCCACGAACGCGTGCTTGAATGCGCTGGCAACGGGCGCGAAATCTCCGCGGGTCATGCCAGCAGCGTACGGGCCACCCGCAGCCGCCAGCGGGCTGCCGATTGGAAAGCCCGCGACCGAAGTCGCGTGGTTGGAACCGTATCCCGATGCAGCGCTGCCCGATGTGGCCGACGGCGCCCCTGGTCCCGAAGCGCAGTACGAGATGCGTGAGTCGGTCCAGTTAGCGTTCGTCGCGGCCATCCAGCAGCTTCCGCCACGCCAGCGCGCGGTATTGCTGCTGAGAGATGTGCTCGGCTGGTCCGCCAATGAGGCGGCTCAGTTGCTGGACTCCACCGTGCCGTCTGTCAACAGCGCGCTGCAGCGTGCGCGCGCGTCTGTTGAGGCGCGCGCGCCGCATGCTGACGCGTTGGAGCCCGATGCCAACGATGCCCAACAGCAAGATCTGCTCGGGCGCTATATCGCCGCGTGGGAAGCTTCCGACATCGATAGCCTGGTGACGTTGTTACGCGCAGACGCGGTGCTGTCGATGCCTCCGTGGCAGACGTGGTACCGCGGTCGGCAGGCGATTCGCACATTCCTCGAGTGGGGGATGCGTGAAGGACGGCGGTTCCGGCTGGTCGCAACGCGTGCGAACGGTCAACCGGCGTTTGGACAATACATGTGGCAAGCGGAGCATGCTGCTGCTGGGTTCGAGGCGCACGCGCTGATTGTTTTGACGCTGGACCGGAGCGCCATTTCAGAGCTGACGGTCTTTGTCTCTCGGCAACTGGTGATGGACTTCGGTCTACCAGAGACGGTCGCGGCAGCATAGTGGAGTCGTCGGCTGACTCTCTGCGCGGGCAGTTCCGAGTAGTCCACGGACTGCTCGATACCTGGTCCGAAAGCAGCAGCACCACCGTCGCGGCGGCGCTGTATGCGGAAGGAGTGGTGGTCGAAGACATCACGGTGAACGTCATGGTTGGCGGAAGTAGACCCCTGGCGCTCTCGACGTGGCGTGGCCGGACCGGCCTGAGTCGATTACCCCCGCTCGGTCGGTGCTGGAGCCAGCGGCCCTGGGTCGACAGCGTACGAATCAATGTCGCGGATCTGCGCACCTACGCGCACGCCGTGTATGCGGCAACCGACGCCTATCTCAGCGAGTTCGGCCCGGTACCAGATCGCTTGACGCGGTGCGTGCTCAGCGCGCTGCTCCTGTCGCTGTCAGCGTGGCACGAGCACCTCTCCATCGCCGCTGACCGCGCTGGACGCTGTCGCCATTCGATATCGCCACTGGACTGGAGCTGGAACGCATCATGAATCGAGAGCACGCATGTGTGCTGAGGACGAGCCCGGTCATCGCCTTCCTCGCGACCGCGAACGCAGCCCGCTGCCGGCAGTTTTACATCGACAGCATGTGGCGAGCAGGCGCCAGCCGGCGTGCCGGCGTTGAGCAGGACTCGGACGCGGTCGCGAGGAACGCAGTGTGCATGTGTGTCCACGCATGCGAGGATCGGAGAAACTGGTTGTCCTGATCGCGGTCGCGGTCCCCTTACTTGTGGCACTCTTTGCCTGGCGGATGTTTGTCAACTGGGTGGCAGGGCCGTACGCGGCTCCCGCGACCCCGGAGGTGGCTGGTGCAGCGGCAACGTCGGCGGCCGCGGTCAGCACCCTGCAGCCCACCCCCAGGCCAACCATCGGTGCGCCCCCTACTGCTCAGACGAACCGGCCGACGACCCGACCAGCACCGACGTTGGTGCCTGCGGCCGACACACTGGCGTCGGCCCAAACGGCTGCGGAGGATCCTGGAGCGGCAGTGTCAAACTTCTACGCGCTTGTTTCGCAGCATCAATTCGATTCGGCTGTCCAGCTGTGGAGTCCGCGGATGCGCGCAGCCTTTCCGCCTGAGGTGAACCTTGACCAGCGTTTCAGTCAGACGCGAGATATTCAACTGCAACGGACCGATGTCGTCAGCGAGGACCAGACGCACGCCACCGTCGCCGTCGATCTCGTCGAATCCACCAGCCAGACCGGTCAACGCCACTTCATCGGCAATTGGTTGCTCGTGCGCGGCCCGAACGGCTGGATGCTAGACCAGCCCCAACTCCAGCCCGCACCATAAGCAGCACGTCTGTCCTGCCGGGCGAACCCCAGAGCACTGAACCGACGGCCCTGCGACCCTGAAGCCGCGCCTGGCGAGATCCGCGTGGAATGCACCCGGGCGGCCGGCCAGTCGGGCCGATAACGTTTTCGGCTGCAGCCCGTTCTTCGGCGCCAGCGGTGCGGAGGAGGCCGCTGCCATCCGACGCATCGCGCTGGAGGCGATCAGACTTCCGTGATCCCGCGTGGAAGGTAACCCGGGCTATCGGACGGGGATGCAAATGTATCTTGCATGGCGCGACGCGCTCGACGGCTTCCGTTGGCACACCAGGTCTCAGTCAGAAGGCCGGGCAGCGCGCGCTTTGCGCTTTGTGCTGTCGCCGTTGACTGACGCTTCCCCCCAACCAACACTTGGCTGGGAACCCGCCCGCGATCAAGAGGTTCTTCGAGACCGGTGCCGCCAGCGCCGCACGCCGCGGGATAGAGTCGAGGGCTGGCGCGGTGGCGATAGGTCTGGCGCTGTCCGGCATCGGTCTGCATGCGCTGCTGTCGCAAGGCCGGGGATAGGTAGCCAATTTTCTAGGGAACGCATGTTCTACAATATCGCTCGTCGCGGGTATAATGGCGGCTTCGAGCATCCGCCAGGCTGCCCGAACCACGTCGTCCGGCGGTGGAGACTGCACTGACGCTACGGCAGGGGCGGATGGCATCGCTGCCGAAGAATTTCTACTGGGTCATCGATGGCGCCTATCAGTCGCGTTCCTGATCACCGACGACGGCGTCGTGCTGTTCGAATCCAACAGAAGGGAGATCCTCTGTGGGCACCGCCATCTCGACCTTGCTGACCCGCAATCTTTGACGTCTTCGGTGAAATGGACCCCGCGCGTCGGCGCGCGGCCATTGACGAGATCTTCGCCGAAGATTGCGTGTTCTACGATCCCCACCCACGGGGGTGGATCCAATGGGTCACGGCTCACGGTCTCGGGCTCACTTGGCACGCCTCGGCCTCGATGCTACCGTGTCGGCCATCGTGACTGGTCGGCCGCACAACCTGCCGGCGCATCTGCCCTCGCTGATCGGGCGTGAGGAGGCCCTTGCCCACCTCCGCCAGCAAGTGCTTCAAACTGATGCCGGGCTGCTCACCCTGACCGGCGCCGGGGGCAGTGGCAAGACACGACTTGCGCTGGCGATCGCGAACGAAGTTTTGGACGATTTTCCGAACGGCGTGTGGCTGGCGCAGCTGGCGCCGACGACGGAGGCGACGCTTGTTCCTGGTGTCGTTGCGACCAGCATCGGCATCGTGGAACAGCTCGGCCGGCCGATTCGTGACACACTGCTACACGAACTGCAGGGGCGCTCGCTGCTCCTGGTTCTGGACAACTGCGAGCACCTGGTGGATGCGGCCGCGGCGCTGGTAGACGAGGCGCTTCGGCGGTGTCCACGGCTGCGTATCCTCGCTACGAGTCGCGAGCCACTCCGCATTCCTGGAGAGCGTGTGTGGCGTGTACCTCCACTACCGACCCCGGACGCGAGCCTCACCACGAGCACCGATCAGCTGACCAGGAATCCGTGCGTGCGCTTATTCGTCGAGCGGGCGCTCGCGGTCCAACCTGCATTACCTCTGGGGTCAGACAATGTTCGTAGAATCGCCCTGGTATGCGCCCGTCTAGATGGGCTGCCATTGGCGATCGAATTGGCCGCGGCGCGAACGCGCGTGCTGACTCCGGATCAGATCCTGGCTCGTCTTGACGACACCTTCCGTCTCCTGGTTGGAGGAAGTCGCACCGCCCCGACACGCCAACAGACGCTGCGCGCCACACTCGATTGGAGTTATCTGCTGCTCGATGCCGAGGCTCAGACCTGCTTCGAAACGTTGGCCGTGTTCGCCGGCGGATTCGACATCAACGCAGTGCAGACGATCTGGGATGAGGGCAGCGAACCCGGTACAAACACACTGGACGCTCTGACCGGTCTCGTGGATCGGTCCCTGGTCACCGCACAGCCGCAAGCCGGCGGCATGCGCTACCGACTGCTCGAACCGGTCCGCCAGTATGCCGAGGAGCGGCTCAACAGACGCGGAGCATGGGACCAGATTCGAAGGCGGCATGCTGACTATTTTCTCCGTCTAGCCGAGCAGGCAGAGCAGGGCCTCCAGAGCGCAGACCAGGAGGTCTGGGTGGCTCGTTTGCAGTTGGAGCACGACAATCTCCGGGCGGCACTCCGTCGCTGCCTGGACGGGGGCGAGGCCGCGACCGCGCTGAGGATGGCCTCAGCCTTGCGTCACTTCTGGAGGACGGCCGGATATCGCAACGAGGGCCGGCAATGGATTGAGGATGCGCTGGCTAGTGGAGCAGATGCCCCTGCCGCGGTGCTCGCAAAAGCACTTCAGGCGAGCGCATTGATGGCCTATTCCGTCAGCGAGTTCAGCGTCGCAAAAGAGCGTTTCGAGCGAGCCGCGGTGTTGTGTCGGCAGCTTGGCGACACCGCTGGCCTGGGTGCGACGCTGACGTTCCTGGGACGCCTGGTGGCGCGCACCGCAACCACTCCTCACGAACACCAGCGCGGCGAGGGGATGCTCGAGGAGGCGATCTCGCTCAGCCGCCAAACCGAGAAGCTGTGGTATGCCGGGCTGGCCATGACGTTCCTCGGCAGTTCACGGTGGGAGTATGCCGAACTGGAACCTGCGGCCGGCATCCTCGACGAGGCGGAGGCCATGCTGCGGCAGATTGGCGAGCAGCACCTGCATGGTCATGTCCTCGCGAACAGGGGCGGAGTCGCGCGCGATAGGGGAGATCTGGTCGGTGCCCAACAGCAGATCGAGGAAAGCCTCAGGCAATCACGGACACTCGAGTGCCTCGAGGGCACAGCGGAGGCGCTGTATTTCCTGGCCGGAGTAAGTCGTCTTCGCCGCGAGCCTGGTCTCGCCACCCAGCAAGCCACGGAGTGTTTGTTCCATCAGCACCACTTGAATATCCCCGCTGAATTCGCTACGACTGCCGAGTTGCTGGGCGGATTGGCGTGTGACCAGAAGCAGCCCGAACAGGCGACGATGTTCTTTGCGACCGCGGCATCCCTGCGCGAGAAAATAGGCGTGCCGATGCCGCCGATCCTGAGGACGCGGTTTGAGCAGGACCTGGCCACAGCCCGTGGCGCGCTTGGTGCCATCCGCTTCGACGCAGCTTGGGCCGCGGGTGCGCGTATGAACATGGATCAGTTGGTCGACCACATGCGCCGAGTTGGCACCGACTCGGGCGGGCCCAGGCAGGCGCAGTCCGATCCGCTGAGCAAACGCGAGCGGGAGGTAGCAGCGTTGATCGCCCGCGGGTACACCAATCGCCAGATTGCCGAGGACCTGGTCATCAGTGAGCGGACTGCTGATGGCCACGTCGCCAATATCTTGGCCAAGCTCGGGCTCCGGAACCGTGCGCACGTGGTGATCTGGGCAACAGAGCACGGCTTGGGTGGCAGACCCGCCTGACCGACGGGACCTGCGTCCGGCAGCTGAAACCAGGTATCTCGTTCAGGTATTTCTACGCGTGGCGCGCGTGTTTGCGCAGCCTAATTTGATGGCATCTCGTTTTTCGGAGGATGCCATGCCATCCACCAGGAGTACCGCACTAGCGAACTCCACACGCCTGCGGTTGATTGCCGGTTTTGGACTAGTCGTGGCGATGAGCGCCGCGGTGGGAGTGGCCACCCACCCCTTGAAGATCGGCAGTCCAGTAGTTCCGGCCGAATCGGGCTCACTGACCAGCGCCACAGTGCCGGTGCTCGACCTGTCGGCGCAGGCGCGCGATGACTGGCGGCTGACCAGCGCCAACCCGCCAGTGCTTGACCCGTCGGCGCAGGCGCGTGACGACTGGAGGTTGAGCGGCGCCAGCGTGCCCGTGGTCGAGCTGTCGGCGCAGGCTCGTGATGACTGGAGGCTGCCGCGAGTTGTGACCGATCGGCACGCCGTTGATCGGCATGAGGACGTTGCGCAGCCGTGACACGGCACATCTGGGTGCAACCGGAGAGATAGCCATGTATGCCAACATCCGACGCTACCGTGCAAGGGCCGGCACCACAGACGTGCTCGCGGAGGCTGGGTGGCGCCTGGGGAGCGTGCTCGCTAACGTGTCGGGCTTTGTGGCTACGGTGATCGTCGATGATGGCCCGGAGGCTGTCATCGTCGTCACCCTGTTCGAGGAACGGAGCAGACTTGCGGCCGCTGAGCTCATGACAGAGCAATGGACAACACTACACCGAGACGCGCTCAACCCGGGCGCCACCGAGGTCGCCTGCGGCGAGGTTCTGGCGCAGAAGGGACTGTAGAAATGACTCGAGCAACGGCATTCATACGCGCAGCCATGTCCGTCGGACTGGCCGGAATGCTGGCTGGCAGCGCGATCGGAACGCCTCCTGGACTACCGGTACTGACCAGGCCGCAGCAGCCCAAACGCTGAACGGACAGCTCACCAGTACCGTCAAGATCGTGTCCAGTTTGCCTCGCGTCGGCGCAGCCAGGGCCACCACCGATGACATGGTCAATGCTATCCATATGGCGCTTGGCGTGGTGAACTCGCCCAGAAGGTCCGCGACAGCGGCGCGGACCTGGTCTTCTTTCGGGGCGGCGCCGACACGTCGAATGCCGGCAAGCTGTGGCAAGATCTTCGATCCACCCTCGACCCGAGAGTGCGATTGATGGGACCCGACGGGCTGTACGGGCAGCTGAACCCTGCCGGAGTCAACCCTGCAAAAGGCGCTCTGCACATCATGCGCTAGCCAGCTTCCAGAACTGCATCAGGAAAATGGCGGGCCAAGCCGTGCCGGTGCAATCGCCTCCTGGTGCCGCTTGATCGGCGCCGGCAGTTCGTGCCGTAGTTGCTGGCAACGCTCGCTCCATACGCCACTACTGGCGGCAAGGCCGTGCTGGCGGCCTGGGAATTCCTGCATCGTCTCGAGCGCACCGCATCGGCACCGATGCAGCCAGCGCTGGGGTGATCCGCGGGCAGAGCTGCTGGCTCCCGAAGCCTGACAAGCAGAGCGCACCGCAGTCTGCCGCATGCTGGGCCTGAGCGAACGGTGTCCGCGTGGTCAAGTCAAACTGAGGTGGCTGGAGCGTATACAAACGACCGCGCGCCGTCCGTACCAGCGACTTCGTCCGTGAGCGGGGCGTAGATGCGGTCGACCAGTGTTGCTGCATCCATCGGTGCTTCCATTGGCATGCCGTATTTCAGGTAACGATCAAACTGATCCACCAGGATTGGTCTGGCCGCTTCCGCCATTGGTACGAACGCCAGAACCCCCATGGCTGCTTGCCAGTCAGCAAGGGAAACCTCATTCTGGTGTGTGTCCAGGACGTCCAGCATCTGCTGCGCGGCCTGCGCGTGGTGAGCCTCTGTCCAGACCGCCGCGCGCATCAGCGCTCGGGTAATGGCCATCGCTCTGGAAGGATCATGCTGGATGCTACTTGCCAGCATGATGGACCCGCAGCAGACGTCGCTCTGCTGCGGCGGCATGTCATTGAAGGCGATCATGCGCGCCAGTCCCGCCCGCTCCAGGAGCACCCCCTGTGCATCGATGGTCTGGACGGCGGCAACGTCTCCACTCTGCAGTGTCGGGACCGCGTTCGCCGTCGATGGTGCTGGCACCCAGGCAACGTCCATGTCAGGGTCGAGCCCGGCCTCAACCATAGGTGCGCCAAAGACAAATTTCGCGCCGGCGACGGTTTGATTTCGCAGGTCGGCGACCGAGTGAACCGTAGAGTCTGGCGGCACCACGAGCGCCATACAGCCCCGCTGCAGCGCCGCGGTAATGTGCAGGTCTCCAAGACTCAGGCCCGACGGCGTTCGCGGTGGTACCGCGGCCCAGACCGCGTTCATCGCGACATCTACGTGACCAGAGGCGAGTGCATTGCCGGCATCTATGGCGAGACCCAGGTTGCCCGGCGTCGTGATGTCCACGATGCTCGCGTTGATACCCTCGTCACGCAGGAATCCCTGAGACACGGCCACGTACGCGGGCGCTACGCATGGCGTTTCCGCGACGCCGATGGTCACCTGACTCGCTGCGCCCGCGACACGCACGCGGCCAAGACCAGCCGCCAACCCGGCGGCGCCGAGTATCACCCGGCTGGAATTCACCAGAAACCTGCGTCGCGTGCGGCCCCGCAGCGACAGTTCCGATTGAGGAGTCCGTGAATAGAACGACGTCATATTTCCCCCGCGTGGACCGCCGAAGCCCAGGTAGGTGATCGAGATACCCGCCAGATTCAGGCCGCGACACGCCGCGCGTCATTCCGAGAATTACGAATATTCGTCGGCTGCGCTGGCCTGGCTCGCCGCCCAGGCTGCGATCTGGGAGCGGGTGTTGAAGCCGAGCCGGTTGAGAATGTGCTCGACGTGCTTGGCGGCTGTCGCTTCGGTGACCACGAGCTGATCCGCGATCTGTCGATTCGTACATCCCCGCGCAACCAGATCGGCGACCTCTAGCTCGCGCGGCGTCAATCGTCCATTTGCGCGGCGATCGCGAGCGTTGGTCAGAGCCAGATCGATCGCCATCAGCGCCTCGTCAAGCGCTTGGTCCAGCTGCAAGGATCGGCCCGTTACGACGGACTGCGCAAAAGCAGCCGCTCCGATTCGGGTCCGCGCATATGCCAGGTCCCGCGTCAACAGCGTCGAAAGCGCAGCAGACCGCCATACTTCGCGCTCCATACCGAATTGCTGCCGTACTTGCTCCGAAGCGCCATAAAACCGACCTGCGCGCTCCGGCTGGCGCTGGCCGGCGATCACGCCCGCTACAACGCCGAGGAGCTCGTGTTGTCCGCTGCGCGCACGCAGTTCGCGCCGAAGCAGAATTGCTTGTCGAGCTCTGGCGAGGGCCTGCCGCCAATCCCCTCTTTGATACTCCAGGAGTAACCAGGTTCCGAGTTCGGTCGTCATGCCGTAGCGGTCCTGGATCTGTTGACAGAGCTTGAAAGCGCGCGCGTAGTACTCCGCGGCGCGCACGAGATCAAGCCGCCGATGCGCCAGGGTTCCGAGCCCGTGCAGGCAGCGCGCCACCGTCTGTGGCTTGTCCGCGGCCTGCGCAAGCTCGAGTGACTCGTGCAGAAACAGCCGCGCTGTCTCCATCTCGCCGACGTCCATCAGTGGACGTGACACGCCGCACAGCACGTGTGCCACTCGAGCGACTCCACCCAGCTCGCGGCGCATCGCGACGGCCTGGTCGGCGAGCTCGCGGGCCACGGCGAGTCGCTCACCGCCAATCGCCCATGCCAGCAGGCAGGCCCCGTAAACGCCCTCCGCGCGGCTCTCGGAACACACCGCGTCGGCCCGCGCTAGCAATTGCTGGAGCATTTCCCAACCTTCTACGGGGCGACCGCGATCGGTCCAGAACCACCAGATCTTGCCGGCGGCGCCAATCGCGCGCTCCAGGGCGCGGTCATCCTGGAGTGACGAGTTCAGCGCCACGCGAATGTTGTCGGCGTCCGCGTCCAGGCGTGCCAGGACCTGGTTGTTGCCCAGTGGCCGACGACCATCCTCGGGCGCGTTTTCGATCAGGTCGAGGTACCAGTCACGGCAGCGCGCTCGAATCGCATCGAGCTCGCGGGATCGGTCCAATTTTTCGGCGGCATACTGGCGGACCGTCTCCAGCATGCGATAGCGAATCGTGCCGGCTGGGCCCGCCTCGGTATGAACGAGCGATTTGGCGATAAGCCCGCCGAGCAGATCCAGGACGTTCGAGGCCTCTATACCGTTGTCTGCGCACACGCCTTCGCACGCTTCTAGCGTCCAGCCGCCGACGAAGACGGACAACCGCGCGAGCAGGCACTGTTCCGACGGTGTCAGCAGCGCGTACGACCAATCGAGCATCGCCCGCAAGGTGGAATGGCGGTCGGTGGCGTCACGCGGCCCGCAAGTGAGCACGGCGAGCGCGTTCGTAAGCCGTCTCGACAGCTCCCACGCCCCGATGGATGGCAGGCGCGCGGCGGCCAACTCGAGCGCCAGTGGCAAGCCGTCCAGGCGCAGGGCGATCTCGGCGAATGCCACCGCTCGGTCTGGATCGGGCGGCCCGCCAGCCTGAGCCGCGGTCCGCTCGATGAGCAGTCGAATGGCCTCCATTTGAAGTAGCTCCCGCGGCGAGTGCGTGGCATGCGGGGGCGGTGTAGGAAAGGGCAGCACCGCGTACACGTTTTCGGCGCTGAGCCGCAGCGGCTCACGGCTGGTTGCGAGCGCACGCAGATTGGGACAATTGCCGAGCAACACTCTGAGCAGCCCAGCAAAGCCTTCGAGCAGGTGCTCGCAGTTGTCGAGCACGAGCAGCAGTCGTCGTGAGCCGATGCCGCTGGCGAGACTTTTCGCGGTGGGCCGAGTTGCATCTTCCCGGATGTCCAGGACACCACCGATGGTACGTCCGATCAGCGCGGCATCAGAGAGCGGTGCGAGGTCCACCCACCACACGCCCTCCGGAAATTCCGCGAGGCTCTGGCGCGCGACCCGTAAGGCCAGGCGGGTCTTACCGACACCTCCGGTTCCAATCAGGGTGACGAGTCGAGTACCGGTCAGTAGCTTGCACACCGCACCAATCTCGTCCTGGCGGCCAATGAAACTGTTTGTCTCGGCCGGCAGGTTGTTCGGCGGATTGCGGATCGTGAGGCTGTTCGCCTGGTTGCTCGTTGCGTTCTGGAGTTGATCGAGCGCCAGGATCACGAGATCCGGGTGGCGAATATCCAGCTCGCCACGTTCCCAGCGCGCCACAGTGTTTCGGGCGACGCCCAGCGCGCGCCCGAGGTCCGCCTGGCTGAGGCGCAGGCGCTTACGGCGGTCCCGCAGCTCCGTTGGATGCATGCTCCCTGGGCCGCCACTATACGCCACGTATCCTCGCCTGAGCGCAAGGTGGACTCCTCGAGGTTCGGGTCGTGTACGCGGAAGCGCACGAATGACGCTGATATGCCCTTTCGGAGCGGCCAGAAGGGAATGTGCGGTGCGTGTGCAGGCGCAGTGATTCGCGTCGCGAACCCGAATGCAGGGCTAACTGACCGACTGCTCGGACGTCAATTCGCCAACATCGATGTCTGTCGTAATCATCTAGGCGAGGCCGTGATCAAGTTGATCACCGCGAAATATCCGTTCTCCGCGGAACCACTCACCGGGGGCCTCGCAGACCTGCACTGGTTCTGCCAGTCGACTTACGTTCTGCCGGTCGACGATGCGGGGTAGCGGTCGATGTGAGGACCCGCCCGCCCTCGAGTAATAGCTTGAGCTCACGCCGCGCCAGGATTGACAGTGTGCTGGGGTTGAGACCTGCGAGCTCCTCACGCAGCGCGCGGATGTGACTGGGCAGCCGAGGCGATGGCAGGCCCGTGCGTAAAGTAACTTTACGGTCCTCGACTGCCTGGCGAGCCTCAGCCTGGCCCAGCGCTCTGTGACCGCCCGCTCGACAAACACCGCGCGGTCCTCCACGGGGACGCGTAGCAGTTCCTCCGCGGTGCTGACCGCCAGCCAGCTGGTTGCCGAGCACCGGCGCGGCCAGCACCAGGTCCTCGAACACGCGTAGCCGATTGGAGACGTACATCGGGCTGCGGTTGATCGCCTCGCCGACCTGGGGCGTCGACGAGCCACGCTCGCGGACCAGAACCTCGAGCGCCGCGGCCTCTTCTTTCGGCACCAGGTCCTCGCGCTGAAGGTTCTCGACGAGCGTCAGCCGGCGGCCGCGCGTCGATCGCGGCGTCGAGGTCCTCGAAGGTTGCGCGCCGAGCCGAACTGGCCCTCGCGATAGGCCTGCAGGAGGCGCGCCAGACGGCCGATCTGTAATGCGCGACCGAACGGATGCCGATAGTCGTATGAGATGCGACAGCGGCCGACGATTCGTACCTACCTCCTCGTCGGCTTCAGTCTATTGGCCACACTACCAGTCCTGCTGCTCGGCATCTTGCAGAGCACCCAACTGGCTGATGCCCAGGTCAGACAGGACGATCAGCAGGTAGCGAGCGCGGCGTACGATCTGGCGAACGCATTCCAGCAATACCTCGATCTCCGTATTGCGGAGATCGATGGCTTTGCCCGACAGGTTGAGGCCCAGCCAGGCTTCACCGACAACGCTCTGGAAGGGCTCCTCATCCGACACCGCGTGGCCAGTGGCCACCTCGCGTTTCTGGCGCTTGGTGACCGTACAGGTACCTGGCTGGCAACCCAACCGCTGACCGATCTGGCTGACAACAGGTTCGCCGGACATACGCTTGGGGCACTCAACGCGTTCCAGACCATGCGTCGGACCGGCGCCGATACCGTCGCCTGGCCGGCCTGGGACCCGGTGACCGGCGGGCCGGCGCTGCAGGTCCTGGCCCCAACGTTGTCGAGCAGCGGCACCCTGGCTGGGTTTGTCGACGCCGCGCTGGAACCCGCCGACCTGAGTACCCTGGCTCGGACCTTCTCCAATCAGACGCTCGGCCTGCAAGCCGTCATTCTGGACGATGGTGGCCGGGTGATGACCGATCTGAGTCCAGTGCTCGGCGCCGACCCGTCCCAGGTCGGTGGCCTACCGCTGTATGCACCTGTCGGCGATGCGATTGAGTACCGCGTTTCAGCCGACAAGACCGGAGCCCTCGTACGCGCGGCCGCGGCACCCGTGCGCACCCACGGGCTGGCATGGACCGCGCTGGTCGCGATTTCTGAGGCCAGCGTTCAGGAGCAGGTTGGCGCAATCCGACGCCAGGCGTTCATGCTTGGCGCAGCGGCACTGTTGGTAGCGGTGCTACTGTCAGGGCTCATCGCCCATCTCCTGACTGCACCCATGCGCCAGCTTGCGCGCAGCGCGACCGCGGTCGGCGCCGGTGACCTCGAGCAGAAACCCCCTCGCTCGGCTGGCTGGCATCCGCGCGAGATGGCCGTCCTGGCCCACGAAATCGGGGGCATTATGCGCCGCTTGCACGCTCGCCGCGAAGAGCTCGAGCTGGAGGTCGCCCAACGTACGGCTGCCCTGCAGGCGAGCGAAAGTTATTTTCGAGCACTGATCGAGCATGGCTCGGACCTGATCACCGGGCTCGATGCGCAGATGATGATTCGCTATATCAGCCCGTCGCACGAAACGGTGCTCGGCTACTCGCCTGACCAGCTCTTGGGCCACTCCGCAGCTTCGTTGATTCATCCGGACGACGCCGGCATGGTCCAGCGTCGCCTGTACGAAAAGCTGCGCGAAAACGGCACCAACGTGGGCAGCCCGCTCGAATTTCGCTTGCTTCACGCGGACGGCGGCTGGCGCTGGGTCGAAGCAGTGGCCACCGCCGCCCCGCCGGGCCTTGGATTCACCGCGGTGATCAACAGCCGCGACATTACCCAGCGCAAGGCTACTGACGACGCACTGACTCAACTCGCACTGTACGACGCCCTGACCCGCCTGCCCAATCGTAGCCTGTTCCATGACCGGATCGGCCAGGCTCTCCAGGGACTGGATGCCAGCGCGTCGATCGCCTTGCTGGTGCTCGACCTGGATGGTTTCAAGGAAATCAATGACAGCTTCGGCCACCAGGTCGGCGACGGGGTTCTGGAGGTCATCGGCCAGCGGCTGACACAAGCCGTCCGCGTCTCCGATACGGTCGCCCGACTGGGCGGCGATGAGTTTGCGATTGTGCTGCCCGCAACCGATGCCGAGGAGGGCCTGTGCATTGCTCACGCACTGACAGCCGTGCTCGAACAACCGCTGCTGGTCGATGGCCACGCCCTGCAAACGCATGCAAGCATCGGCATCGCTTCGGCGCCCATCCATAGCCGAGACCCATCGGAGTTGCTGCGTTGCGCGGACGTGGCCATGTACGTCGCCAAGCGTGAAGGCAGCGGGGCGGTGGTCTATTCCGCCTACCAGGACCGCCAGGCGGTGGACAAACGGGCGCTGGCTGCCGATCTGAAGCAAGCGATTGCCAACGGCGGGCTCGAGTTGCATTATCAGCCCAAAGTCAGCTTGATCTCTGGTCAGGCAATTGGCGTTGAGGCGCTTGCGCGCTGGCACCATCCGCAACGTGGACTGATCCCGCCCGATACGTTTGTGCCACTCGCCGAGGAGACTGGCGTGATCGGGTTGCTGACACGTTGGGCGCTAACAACTGCACTCGACCAACTCCGTACCTGGCTCGACGACGGGCTGGATATCAGCGTAGCGGTCAATCTGTCCGCCCTCAATCTCCCGGAACCGGACCTGGCGCAGTTCGTGCAGCACCTGCTAGAGACCAACGGCGTGCCACCCAATCGACTCCAGCTCGAGCTGACCGAGAGCAGCTTGATGACCGATCCGGCGCAGGCCGTCGCAGCGCTGCAGCGCCTGCGCGACATGGGCATCGGCATCGCCGTCGACGATTTCGGCACTGGTTATTCGTCCCTGGCTTACCTCAAGCGGCTGCCCGTCGACGAGCTCAAGATTGATAAGTCCTTTATCCGCCACCTGGCACGCGACGACAGTGACGCGGCGATTGTCCGCTCGACCATCGGACTCGCGCACGACCTGGGACTGACGGTCGTGGCTGAGGGAGTCGAAGACGAGGCTACCTGGCAACTACTGATGGACCTCGATTGTGACGTCGTCCAGGGTTTCTTCCTGGCCCGACCCGCGCCCCAGTCCGAGATCACGGCCTGGCTGCTCCATCGCCGGGGGGAATTGTCATCCGCCGCCGCTTGAAGTGGTGGTTGCGCATCCGCTGCCTGACGGTGACTACGGCAGTCGTGCTCTGCGCAACGTTGTCGCCGATGGCCTCCGCGCAGCCGGCCGCCCCGATTATTTTCTGGTATATGCCGAACGGCGCGGACCCCGCGGCCGCGATCCAAATTGAAGTCGATGCATTTCGGGTCGCTTATCCAGACGTGCGCGTGCAGCCCGTCCTGGTCAGTTGGACGGACGCGTTCCTGCGTCTGCAGGGCGCGGTTCAAGACGGCGGCGGACCGTGTGTTGCTCAACTTGGGACGACCTGGGTGCCGACCTTCACGGCTCAGGGCGGACTGCGCGCGTATGCGCCTGCTGAAGTCGAGTCGATTGGTGGGGCCAAAGCGTTCAGCGACGCGTCGTGGCAAACCCGCGGCGTCCTGGGTTCAGATGTCGTCGGCGCGCTGCCCTGGTTTTCGGACGTCCGCGCCATCGCGTATCGACGTGATGTGCTGCTCAAGACCGGACTAACGCAGTCAGAGGCGTTTGCCAACATGGATGCCTTTGAACGTACATTGGAGTTGATCAAACAGACCAGTCCCGACATCGCGCCGATCGTTCACGCCGGACGCAACGATGGGACTGTCTGGCAAAACGCAGCCATGTTTATGTGGGCGTACGGCGCCGATATCCTGACCCCCGATGGACGTACGGCGGCATTCAACTCGCTCCAGGCGGTTGCTGGAACCACGTTTTTCTATGACCTGTACGGTGAGGGCCTGACTGCACCAGACACACTCAAACTCAACTCAACGGACGCCGAGGTTCGCTTCGGGGCAGGCCAGGCGGCAACAATCATCACTGGACCGTGGATTATCAGTGCGGCGCGCGCGGCAAAGGATGCCGGCGGGTGGTCCGACGATGTGACCCGAGCCAACGTCGCGTTTGCGCCATTCCCAGCCGGGCCAGGTGGTCAATATACGTTCGTCGGCGGTAGCAACCTGGCCATTCTCGACAATTGCCCCAACCCCCAGGCAGCTCTGGAGTGGGTCGAATTCCTACAGAGCCGCGAGTCGCAGGCGCGCTACAGTCAGACGGTAGGCATGCTACCGGCCAAGATCGACGCTCGGTCGGATCTCAGCTTCGCCTCGGACCCTTTATTCAGCGTCTTCATCGCCGCTGCCGACTCGGGCAAGACCGCGCCTCCGATTCCCAACTGGACCTCGGTTGAGCCGGTGCTGCAAGAACAACTCCAGGCACTGTGGGATGACGTGGGTCTGAGCGGTGGCACGCCCATTGGCGCAGACAAGGTTCAACAGCGTCTGGACGCCGCGGCGAGAGCGGTCAACGCTGTGCTACGCGGCGAGTAGCGCCGCGCGCAGATTTCAGTTGGCGAGGTCCTGGGTCGACTCCGTGAACGGCGTCGCACGTTGGTCCACGAACCCGCCCCGATCAACGGCTACTCGGGCGATGATCGATATCTGATGCGGTTAGCGGGCGCGGCGACGCTTGGGTACGCCGCCGCGCTCGCACTCGGCGTCAGGCGCGGCAACTGGCTTGAGGCGCGCTTTCACGTAATCGCCACACTCGTGTACAGCCTGTGCGCCCTGTTTGCGTGCGCCGTGGCATATACGTCCGGCGCGGCGCAGCCATCGTTGCCGTGATCGTTCTCAACTCATTGATGGAGCTGGCGGTGTGCGTTTGGCTTCTCGTCCGCCTCCGGGCGGTCCTCGGGGGCAGCCAACAATTCCGGCGTCAGGGGGTCGCCGTCGTCGCCGCGTCCGTAACGGGCCTGCCGGCGCTGCTCCTGCCACAGTCCGTCGGGCACCTGCTCGGATACAAAGTCACCGACGTGATCGTGCTCACGCTCGCCGGTGCGGCGACATGCGGCTACGCCGTAA
>DATGEP010000371.1:0-2386 GCA_035310125.1 Ktedonobacterales bacterium | reverse complement strand
GTCGCGTAGCTCTTGCCGTCGAGCGCGCGCATTTTCAGTTGTACGCATTGTGCGTACACCTCGCGGAAGCCCTCGTCCTTGATCCGCCGCTTCATGTCGGTCCAATAGCGGCGTGGTGTTTCGCTCTCGGTCAGTACGGCCACCACGTCCACAATGCTGAAGAACCAGCGCCCGCCATGCCACTGGCGACGGATAAGGCGGCCAGCGCTGGAGGTCGCATCGTCATCGCTCGCAAAAGGCAACAAAGCCCGATCATCATCACTCATGTGAATGCTCCTCCGCTTGGGCGTTTGCATTCCGCGCTGCTGTGTTAGACTGGGTGGGATGCGCCCGGCGCCGCATTCGTGTAGGCGCATCTTCTGGCCGCGTCGCGGTACCTACGAGGCGTCTTTTTTTGTCCTTGCTGGAATCTTCGCCGCCAGCGCGACGACTTCAGCGCGAGGAATGATCTTGCTGCGCTTGTCAACTGGATTCTCCTCCGCATGCAGTACCCCATCCTTCATCATGCGTGCGATCTTGGGGTCTGACACGCCGAGCATATCGCGAGCCTCAGCGACGGTGATGTATTCGCTTTCGGCCATTGGCGGTCACCTCCTCTCAGTTCCATATGTGCGGATCGAACCGCTGAGCATCAGTATACCAAATAATAGTGAAAGATACCGTACGATACCTATGCGGCAAGAGCCAACAATGCCTTACAATGGCGCATGGATGAGAGGTAAGCCGGCATGTTCGGACTCGTACCATGGAATTGTCTGACCCGCTGCGACGTGGCCGCAAGCCATTGCTGCAAGCTGCCTACATCTAAGGGTGCCTTCGGTTCCGGTTTCGCTTAGCTCTGGGCGGTTGCCTCGACGAGCACGAGATCGGTGGCGGTGTGTCGCCTTCGCCGTGGGCGCAGCCCGGCATCGGCGAGGAGGTGTGCGATCTCGTCTGCCGAGCGCTCTCGGCCTCCCTCCGAGGCAACCAGCATCTGGACATCGAGCATCGAGTACCGGGCGTGAGCGTGATTGTGCGCTTGATCCCCCTCGATGACGACGAGGCGAGCCGCTTGTGACATGGCCGCGGCGATGTGCTTGAGAATGACTGTGCAGGTCCGGTCATCCCAGTCATGCAGGATCCATTTGAGGAGATAAAGATCGGCGGTCGTCTGAATTGCCTCGAAGATGTCGCCTTCGACCAGCTGGACCCGGTCAGCGAGACCAATCGATTCCAAGTAGGCGCGGGCCTCGACGAGCACGAGAGGCGCCTCGACGAGGATGCCTCGCAGGCCGGGATGCGCCCTGAGGACCTCTGCGAGCAAGACCCCCGCTCCGCCGGCAACGTCGCAGATGACGCCCTGCTCGGGGAAGGGGTAGGCGGCGATGATCATGGCCGCCTCGGCGCGCGTGAGCCCGCCGAGTCCGGCGCTGAATCGGCGGCCCTCATCCGGATGGGTATCGAGCCACCGGAAGGTGTCCATGCCGTTGATCCGGCGAAATGCATTGTCGCCCGTGCGCACGGAATGGGCCAGATCCGACCACGCCGCTTGAACCGATGGAGAGCCAAGGTAGCGGCACCAATCGGCCGCCGCGCTCGGATCATGGGTGCGCAGCGGCATGATGAGCTGGGTGGCGTGGAATGTGCCCGCGGCGTCGAGTCGCACGATGCCTACCGCAGCCGCCGCCCGCAGGACACGGTGCAGCGCATCAGCATCGCCCTGCACCAGGTCCGCAAGCTGCTGGGCCGTCTTGGGCCCAGCAGCGAGATGGTCGGCGACGCCCAGCTCCGCGATTGCTGACAGCAGATGTACCACCGTGAAGTGATGCGCGTGTTCCAGCAACGCGATGTGCGGAGGTAGGAGGCGGTCAGCCATGCCCAATAAGCAGCGGCGCAAGCGCAGCGTCATGTGCACGATAAACCTCGGTGGCACCCGCTGGCGCTTCGGTGCCGTTCCTGTCTCTTCTCTTGCATGGACGCTCACGGACATGAGACACCTCCTATCTCGTATGGGTCCCCTCAGCGGGAACAATACTAGGATGTCTGTCTATTGACGGAAATAGCCCGCCGCAAGCATCGGGGCTTTCGCCCCAGTTGTGAGGCGGGCTTGCGGCGGCTTGAGCCCGTGCCTCTCCATCGCTCAGGGGCTATCCTGGTGCCAGCGGCAGTCTCTCTTTGGAACGTTCCCCGGTAGACCGGAAGACGGCTCGTTCCGCTGTCGCCAGGACGGTTCGGCGGGGACACCGCCGTCGCGTCAAGCAGTTCCGGGAGCCGTGGTGCCCGTGCCACCGATACGGCTTCCCCGCCGGTCGCGAGAACCCGTGGGGCTGTAGCCCCCGCGGAGTGTCAGGTGCAAACCAGTCGCTCGTCAGGGTCCGAGAGCCATCGTAGGCCAGGGCGATCACAA
>DATGEP010000370.1:0-1198 GCA_035310125.1 Ktedonobacterales bacterium | reverse complement strand
TACCACCAGCGCCACATCCGCTACCTCGTCGGATCCCTTCGCGCGCTCGTGCAGCTTCCGCTCGCGCTCCTCATCAATCAGCACGGCGAAGCGGTCGAACAGAGCGCGGTTGTCTTGGGGTCCGGGTGCCGCCTCCGGGTGATACTGCACCGAGAAGACCGGCAGCGTCTCATGCGCCAACCCCTCCACGCTGCCATCCGAGAGATTGATGTGGCTCACGTAGAACCCACTAGCTGGCGGGAGACTGGCCGCCTCGACCTGGAAATTGTGGTTCTGGCTGGTGATCGTCACCCGCCCCGTGCGCAACTCTTTAACCGGGTGGTTGGCACCGTGATGCCCAAACGGCAACCGGCTGGTCGTCGCGCCCGCCGCCAGCCCCAGGATCTGATGGCCCAGACAAATGCCCATCATGGGAATGTGGCGTGCGAGGAGCGCGTGGGTGAGCTCAACCAATCCCGTTACGCTCTCTGGGTCACCCGGGCCATTGGCCAGCAGCACGCCGTCGGGAGCCAGCCGGGCGAGGTCGGCCAGGGTCAGGCGAGGCGGAGCGACCACCACCTCCAGCCCCCGCTCGACCAGGCAGCGCGCAATAGTATGCTTGAAACCCGTATCTACCAGCAGGACGCGCCCTCGTGTTTGATAGTGCGTGTTCAGGAGTGGAGTAGACACACCGCGCATCAATCTTGCGTCGCTCGCCGCCATTGCCCCCCATGCTTCCTCTACCGGACTCGCCACCTCGCCGACCACATCGAGCTGGGAGACCGATGCCACCTGCTGGGCCGCCGCCACCAGCGCCGCCAGGTCGGGCTGGACTCCGGCGGGATAGGCGCGCAGCACCCCCCGCAGCGTCCCCTTCGTGCGCAGATGCCGCGTCAGCGCCCGTGTATCGAAGTCGCTCACGCCGGGGATACCGTTGCGTGCCAGGTAATCATCCAGCGACTCCGCCGCCCGCCAGTTAGAGAACTCGTCACAGTAGTCACGGACGAGCAGGGCGGAGAGCCAGGGGCGGCGCGACTCGCCATCCTCGGCGGCCACGCCGTAGTTGCCAATGAGGGGGTAGGTGAGGCAGACCATCTGGCCGCGATAGGAGGGATCGGTGCAGATCTCCTGGTAGCCGGTCATGCCGGTGGCGAAGACCACCTCGCCGCACCGCCCATCGCCACGGGTCAGCGTCTCGACCGCGCCGAAGGGGCGACCG
>DATGEP010000369.1:0-2149 GCA_035310125.1 Ktedonobacterales bacterium | reverse complement strand
GTCGAACGGAAGACCCGTGTCAACGGATATTGAACCGGTCGCTTGTGGACCTACGTCAACAGACACGCGAAGCTTTCGGCCACGCAGCCACTTATGTGACGTCTGACTCTCAATGTCTACGTCCAAAACTACATCGCCGGTTAGATGCCTCGTCAGCGAGTTGTATGGCTTGACGTTGAACTGCGAACCGACTCCGAAGTCGCCATATCCTTGTAGCGCCTGGGCTTCTTCCGTGCTCAGGCAGTATGGAGGTGGTGAAGTCGGAGCAGCGGCGGCGTTATGTGGGGCTGTGGTACGTTTGTGTGACAGATAAAGGCTAAGTGCGATCACCGAGCACACTAGTACTACAGTTGTAGATGTGGTATCATGGGAGCATGAAAGCAACTCCCTTCCATGCGATCCTCTCGGATCGTCTGATCGAAGAGCAATTTGACCAGGTCGAAGATTGGCACCTCGACTTCGATCAACTCCTCCAGCGTCTGGAACCACGCTTTTCGCGCTCCGACCTGCGAGGCACCCTCCGCGCTTATCTGGCCGGACTCCTCGCCCCACTGGACCGCAAAAACGGTTGGCAACTCGCCGAACAGGCAGGATACCCGACCCCCTATGCCGTCCAGCATCTGCTGGGGCGAGCCCTCTGGGACGCCGATGCCGTCCGCGATGATCTGCGCGCCTACGTCCTAAAGCATCTGGGGGGACAAGACGGCGTCCTGGTCCTGGATGAGACGGGCTTCCTCAAGAAAGGCGACAAGTCTGTTGGCGTCGCCCGACAATACAGCGGCACGGCCGGACGCATCGAAAACTGTCAGGTCGGCGTCTTCCTGGGCTATTGCGGGGTCAAGGGCTCTGCCTTCCTCGACCGCGAACTCTACCTGCCCGAGGTCTGGGCCCAGGATCAAGCGCGGCGTGAGGCGGCAAGCGTGCCCGAGGATCTCGTATTCGCCACCAAGCCAGAGTTGGCCAAGAAGATGCTGGAGCGCACTTTTGTTGCGGGCGTGTCGGCTTCGTTTGTGACGGCCGACGAGGCTTATGGCAAGGACAGCAAGCTGCGTCTCTTCCTGGAAGAGAGGAAGCAACCCTACGTCCTGGGGGTGGCGTGCAACCAGCACGCGTGGGTGGGTTACTCCCAGGTGCGCGTGGACGCCCTGGCGAGTGGGTTGCCGCCTTCGGCCTGGCAGCGGCTGTCGTGTGGAGCGGGCAGCAAGGGCGATCGGCTTTACGACTGGGCCGTGCAGGCGATCAACGGCCCGTATGGGGCGGCTTGGCAGCGATGGGTGCTGGTGCGCCGTAGTATAAGCGATCCCAGCGAGCTTGCTTACTACCTGTGTTTTGCCCCAGGGGGCACGCCTGTGGAGAAGTTGGTCGGCGTTGCGGGTTGCCGATGGAGCATTGAAGTGGGCTTCGAGGCGGCCAAGGGGGAAGTGGGACTGGACGAATACGAAGTGCGCAGCTGGCAGGGTTGGTATCGTCATATCACGCTCTCGCTTCTGGCGCACGCTTTCCTTTGTGTGCTACGCTCGGCGGGCTTGACCCCTGCGGATAAAAAGGGGGCGATGGATCGCTCGGACAGCCCGAGCCTGAGGAGTTTCAAGCGCAAGCGCGGGCTCTGTTGCCCCTGACGGTGCCTGAGATCCGTCGTTTGTTGTGGCGCTTGGTGTCTCGGCGTCCTATGCCGCGCCTGCATCCTGTGCGGTGGTCGGTATGGCGTCGGTGGCACCAAGCGGAGGCGCAGCGCCATCACTACAACAGACGCCGAAATCGCGCTCCATAACTACAACTGTAGTACTAGCCCACAATCAGGGCGACTATGCGACCGCGCGGGCCCTCTATGTAGAGGCCCTGGCTCTGGCGCGCGATCTGGACGATCCCTGGCGTATCGCGCTGCTGCTGGGCAATCTGGGCAGCGTGGCGCAGGCACAGCAAGACTACTCGGCGGCGTCCGCGCCCCTTGAGGAGTGCTTGGCGCTGCTGTTGGAGCTTGGCGACAAACGCAACGGTGCGACAGCGCTGATCTCATTGGGATCGGTCTATGGTAAGATCGGCGACACGACGATGGCGCGAACCAGACTGTCCCTGGGCCTCGAAGTGTTACGGCAGACCGGCGACCGCTATTTTTCGGCGGCCGCGCTGGCTGCCTGCGGCTCACTGG
>DATGEP010000368.1:0-14838 GCA_035310125.1 Ktedonobacterales bacterium | reverse complement strand
GTGCTGACGGGCAGAGTCGCTGCGCTCCTCGCTTCGTGGCAGCCGGAGGGTATTGACCTAACCGACATTCTACTCAGGCGAGAATCACATCCGGCGAGGCGAGATGACCGGGGACCACATGACCCGATCCGAGCAGCTGCTCCACTCATCCTCATCATCAAAATCAGACGACGTCTCAGAGCAGAATCTGCACCCAAAAAAACCCTATCTCTCTATATATAAGAGATATGTTCCGACGCCAAAAAACGGCTTCGGCGCCAGGCGCCATCTGGCGCCACGCGGAGGGGGGGTGGTGCAATAAACGGGGGGGTGGGGTGCAATGCGCTGCATTGCACCCCAACGCAGCCTGCTTAGAGGTGCAATGCAGCGCATTGCACCACCCCCTCTCCGCGCCGTGCGGAGTGTGGAAAACTTGTGGACAAATCAAAACCCCCAGCCGGAGCCGGGGGTTTTGATGTCTTTTACCGCGGCATTTTTACCGCCGATCGCCGCGCGCCAATGGCACAATATCTGTCGCCAGGCGCTCCAGCTCCTCACGCTGCACACGGCGCCCGCGGCCGCGCCGCGGAAGAAATGCCGCGAGCCGGCCCTCGTCAATCCAGCGATAGACGGTACGCGGCGACACCTCCGCGAATTGCGCCGCCTCACTCACTGTTAGGTAGTCGTCGCTGCCCATTTGTGCCTCCGCTCGAAATGATTATTGTCACCTCTTGACATGCATTGCCATGCCGTGTTATCATTGTACCATACCGTGACGGTTACGGTCAATCCGGCCAATCCGGCCAATCAGATGATGGGAGTAACCACAATGCGCATCACCTACTTCGAGCAGCTCGAAAACCTCCACCGCGCGCTGGCCAACGCGGACGGCGAGGCGGACTATGCCGCCGGCCTGGCATGCCGGATACATCCCACGCATGCGGAAGAACTCTGGAATCTCGATTTTGAGCTGCGCCGCCTCATGGAGCGGGTGGTGCAGCTCCAGGCGCAGACTACGCCGGCGCGGGAACCGGAGCCGGAGCCAGGGGCGCCACACTATTGCGAGCACTGTGGCATCGCCCGATGCGGTATCGTGCTCTGCGAATGCACGGACCCCGATTGTGTTTGTGGTCAGTGCAACACGGCGCAATCGGACCCGGCGGTGGACACCGAGACGGCGCGGGATGTGGCCCGCCAGCATGGCTGGGAGGACTAGCCCATGCGAGAACTTTACGCCATCACGTGTTCGCGGTGCGGGAACGTAGTCGAGTGGTGCAGCTTCCGCCCCCTGGTAAATGTGATACCGCGATGCCCCGCTTGCACACACGCGGAACAAACGCCGTCCCGCCGTCGCCAGCGAGAGTGTGCAGACGGGGCTGGATGGCATAAGAGGACTAGCCCCGCGCCCTTGCCGCCTGGCGTATGATGTGATCACGACACCGGGCACGTCTCGCTCGCACCAAAAACGTGTCCGTGTGGCGCCAGATGAGCCTGACACGTCCAGATGAGTAGAGTGCGTGTCAGCAGAGACAGCATAGAAACGCCCCACCTCTCCGGCCAAAGCGAGGTGGGGCAGTACACAGGCAATCACAGAGGGATGGGTGTAGATCGTGGAGTGTGGCGCCTCCTCTCGCTGTCGTCCATGATGGAGTAACACAATGTCTGCCGCCATTATAACACGTACGGACCTTCAGGGACTACTATCCCCACGTCCGGCCTCCTGGCAGACCCATTGCACCTCCTGTGGCGCCTGCGTGCCTGATCCTCCCCCCGCCGTGATTGCGTGGATCGCTGACGGCCTCTGCCTACGTTGTCGGGCGCGCCTGCGCGCGCAACACATCCAGAAACGAGGACAGACGGCAGCAATGAGCAACGCCATTATCCCGACCCGCGCGGTTGCGGATCACTCGATCCCGGTGCGGTGGCGCGTGTATCTGCGCCTCCAGGTGCTCGCCGCCATACGCGGCGACGCGCTCGACTGGACTCCCGTCGCGCCCGTCCCACTCGCGGCGTATTTTGCGGTGCATCCGCAGACCGTGTACCGGGCGTTACGCTGGCTCGTCGAGCGCGGCTATCTGGAGCAGCGACGCGCTCGCGGCCTCCACGGCGGATGTCCGCACGCCTACCGCGTCGTCGTTGATGAGGGCCCACTGTCAGCGGCCTAGACACCAGAGCGAACGCATGGCCGATGTCGAAACGGCGATCCTCAAGTACTGGCAGCCCGGCCGGTACATGAGCTGGATCGCAAAAATCCCTAACCCGCCACGCGGCGGGCCGTACACGCGCGAAATGACCGACGAGCGCGTCGCCTGGGAGCGCTGGGAGCGGCGCAATCATGATGTCGTGCGCCTGACGCTCATTGCAATGGCACACTACGCCACGGTGATGAATGCGGAGCAGGGTATGACGTTTCTGGCTGTCGCGACGATTGCGGGCCTCGCGGACCGCAGCGTGCGCCGCATGCAGCAGATTTTACGACAGATGGAGTTGGCGCACGAAATCGAGCATCAGGCGTGCGATGGCACCTGCGGATTTTCGCACGGTCAAACGCATCACTGGATCATTCCGCGCCCGCCCGATTGCCCACTCAGCGAGTGGGGCAGCTATCGCCCGCCGCGCAGCCGCCGGCGGCGCAAAACGCACTAGGAGGCGCCATATGCACACGCTCCCGCTTCGCGCACGCCGCGCCGTGCGCATCTTCATCGTCTCAACGGCCAGCGGCCCCCACACCGCGTATTTCGCGCTGGAGGCGATCCCCTGCGGGCGCTGCGGGCACCGCATCCCTCCCGGCGCGACGTTCACCCACGGCGGGCGCATGCCCGCCCATCCGCTCTGCTATGACTGTGTGCCCTTCGCACTGCCTCAGGAGGCTCCCAAATGGCTACGCCCGCCCGTCACCGCAACACCGCCGACCTCGCGCCCGCTCTCGCCGCGCCGTCTGTCGCCGCGGCTGGCGAACCTGACGCCGACGAAATCATCGGCGTCATGGACGCCGACACGCTGCGCCTCTCCGATGGCCGCTGCATTGCGCTGAATCCGCTGGCGCTGGGCGATGGCCGTCTCTACACCTTCCTCCTTGCCCGCCGCGCCTGCCAGCTCGGTATTGCGCAGCTCTGGATTCACCCGAGCTGGCCCGGTGTGCTCGATGACGAGGTGCCCGGCCATCTCACCGCACAGTACGGCGCGTGGGTCATCGGCGCCAAACAGCCGCACTGGCGCGTCTGTTTCCAGGTCGGCACTTACACGAGCGCCGGCACGATCATTGTCTCACCGGCGCTCGATGCGCGTGCGCCCTGGGCGAGGGCGCGCACCGCCGAGGAGCTGCTCGCCGCGCTCTGCGCCTTCCGCGCCGCCACTGGCCTCTCCTACCGGCGCAGCCCCGGCCTCACCGGCGTTGACCTCATCCGCGATGTGCACGGCTATGACCGCACCGGCGCCCGCAAGCGGGGCGTCCGCGGCCGGCCGTTGCGCCTCGATGTGCCGGGCACGCTGCCGGACCCCGTCACCAATAATGCTGAGCTTCCGCGTATCTGGATGCGCGACTTGACGCGCGACGAACGCCGCGCGAAGTATCTGCACAGCTATGACAAAAATGGAGCCTGGCTCGCCGCGTGTAGCTCCCTGGCGCTCGGATTTGGCCAGCCGGAGCACACCTATCCCGGCGACGGCCGCTATGACGCGCTGGCGCATCCGCGCGACGCGAAGACGGGCGCGCAGTTGCCCTATCCGCCCGGTTTCTGGCGGGCGCATATCGCGACGCGGACGCTGCCCATCCGTCCCGAATTGCCGCCGCTCATCAGCACCGGTGCGCAGGCGGCGGAAACGCAGGTCTGGATCACCACCCCCACGCTCCAACTCCTGTATGACCTCGGCATCGAAACCTGCGTCACCGAGGCCTACATCTGGCCCACGCATCACCGCGCCCTGGAGCCGTGGTATAAACGTCTCCGCGACGGGCGCACACAGCTCATGACGCAGTGCACGCACAACGCGCCCGGCGCCGAGGTGGCGCTCAAAACGCTCAAGCTCAGTTACGCCGCCGCCACGGGCTACATCGCCTCACGCGGCTGGGACCGCGCCGGCGACACGCTCTATCGCCCCGACTGGCGCACCCTCCTTATTGCGCAAAGCAACGCCGTGATCTATCGCCAGATGCTCGCCGCCGCGGACGAGGGCGCGCACGCCTTCGCCCTCGGCACCGACGCGCTGTATTTTACCTCGGATGAGCCGGACCCGGTGAAAGCGTGCCCCGCCGCGCTGCGCCTGGGTGACGGCCTGGGCGCCTGGAAAGTCAAGGACTCGCTGCCCCTGGCGGAGATTCTGCCGGTGCTCGACGGCGCGCACGGGCAATACGGAGCGCTCCAGCTCGTGCAGCGTGCGCTCAACGCGCGCCGGGAGGGCAGCAGCCGTGTATCTGATCACGGGGATTAAGCGCGAAATGGAGGCGCTGGCGCCGTTGGGCACGGCGCTCAAGCTCGGCCCGTTGGTGTCGCTGGAGGCCATCGTGACCGTCCTCGGCGGCACGCGCGCGGCGCAGCGGACGCTGGGCAACAATCCGCGGACTGAGCAGCCCTATGCCCTACGCGACATCCAGCGCTATCTGGATTTCGAGCGCCGCGGCAAACTGCCGAGCAACCGCCGCATCAGCCCCGATGCGCGCGAAAAGCTGCGCAACGCCGCGTTTGCGAAGGCACTCGGCGCGGATGTCGAGCGGTTGCGTCAGCGCGGCCTGCGCCTCAAGACGACGGCGGAGATTTTCGATCCGAGCGGCAAACCGGCGGGCGAGCGCACCATCAATGCCCTGCTCTCTGGCGTGTGGCTCGATGCGTTTCTGCGGGCCTGGGCCAAACAGGAGATCACGGGTGACGGCCAGGATCGTGCGGATATGGCCGATCTCTTTAACGCCGCCGTCATGGATGCGCCGAGCGGCTACAACTTCCCCGGCGCCAGCATTGACGCCGGGGCGAATGGGGTGCCGACGAACGATTTCAGCCTGCGTGAAGCGTGATTGACCGTGAGGATTGACAGGAGGCAGCGGCTCATGTACACTCGCAGTGTCCAGATGTGGCGGCATGTGGCCACATTTTGCAGCGCGATCTGGTATGCGGTGGCGCATGCCGATCATGACGCCCATCCGGCGGGCCTGATCTACACGCATCTGCGCCGCCGCGACGTGTGGGGCGCCGCGTTCACACCCGACGAAGCGAGCAAGATCGTCTCGTTGCGCGAATACTACGCCGGCAAGAAGGTGTCACTGCCCTGGCGCGGTGAGGGGAGCGGGAATGGCGGTGATGCCGCATGACAAAAGACGAAGCGGCCACGCTGCAACGGGGCGATTGGTTGCAGTACATCCTGAGCGTTGAATCTGAGCCGGGTGGATTAGGCGTGGTGGTCGAGCGGTCCATATCCGCCACCTACGTCAAGCCGACAACGAACCCGTTCAAGGTCGTCATACGACCGCTCTACCGCGTTGAGAGCCGGAATCGGGCGCGTGTGGTCAGTATCCACAATCTGCGGAAGTGGTGAGGTGAAGCATGAGCGGGAAATCACCTATCCAGTGGACTTTCGACACGACAGGGGGCATCGCATGAACTGGCTCACGACATTCCGCGCCAGCTTCACGTGGCAATGCCCCTGTGGCCGGCATCTCATGTCGAAACGGTTGGGGCAATTCTCCTGCGAGTGCGGGCGTCGCTGGACGATTGGCGGCCGCATTGACATCGGCTACGAGGATCCTCCGAAGCCGGCGCAAGACGGCCCTACGCTGTGGATGCCAGAGGCGCGGCGCGTCTGCGCAACATGCCATATCCCGCTTGATGAGGATGGCTGGTGCTCAGGCTGTGGCGATCATCGTCAACCCATGGAGCCGACGGCGCGAGAAAGCGCAGGTGTAGCCTCATGAACGCTACCCAAGCGCGTCAGGCGTGGCTGATCGCAAAAGACGAGTACGACGCCATTCACAACGCGATCTGGCTGATACACTGCAACCGGCTCGGTGCGCAGGCGCCGTTGCTCTCGCCGCTCTTGCCGGAAGCGCAGCGCCGACTCGACGAAGCGTACGGCACAATGGTCAGGCTGCGCGACGAAGAAGACGAAGCGCGCTGGCAAGAGCTGAAAGAGCGCATGAAGAGCTTCGTCCCGCCGGACGATAACCCGATCTGGACGATGGACCTATGCGCGGCACCCGTCAAGCCTCGTGGGAGACCGCCGAAAGCGCGGGTGAGTCCATGACCACATATATTGACCCCTCTGATGATCTTCCGCCGCGCGAGCTCGCCAAGGAGTTGCTCCGACACGATTCCGCACGCAGCATGATTACCGACCCGTCAGTGCCACTCAACGACGTCGTCAAGGCTATTCGTCGCGGTGGCGGACTGGCCGGAGCAGCATATCGGGGAGGTGATGCCTATTGCTGAGCGCACGCGGCCACCGACATATCGCCACCACGCGCAGTGTTATGCGGGCCTCCGATCAGGCCATCGCCTGCACAGTCGCGCGGCGAGTCTGCGACGGAGACGCACACTATGGCATCGGAATACGCGCTAATCCCCCCCCTCCCCGAACGTCTGGACTGGAACGAGCTCGACAAACGCTGCACCCGCGCCGTGCAACATCTGCGGTGCGCGCTGGCTGACATTGCGGAGATCGCCGCCACCTACGGCAATCAATTCGGCGCGCTGGCGCGTCCCACCGACGCCGAACTCTGCACGCGCCGGGCGTCCACCTCGATGCAGCTCCTCCGTGATACGGCCCGCGGGCATGCCCGGCAGCAGGCCCGCGAGACGAAACGGTTGAGCGATACGCCGCTCTGGCTCCTGGGCCGCGACATCCCCGACTGCGACACCGCGCGCCTGGACCCGCGGTCTGTGCAGCAGCACCCGCAGCACCCGCAGCACTCACACCCGCCGCCCGTGCAGCGTGCGCCGCATCAAACCGGGCGCATGCGCATCGTCGAGGAGATGGATCACCTGAGCGCTCCGCGGCCAGACGGGACTAAATACCCCCCATTTTAGACGCCAAATGTACACACCCTCTGCGTCCAATTCAGGTACACTGTGGACGCAGAGGGTTTTTTCTGGGCGCATGGGCAGGCCAATGCCCGCGCCGCCGGATGAAGGGTTGTGGAGTATGGCGCACCGCGTCACGCGCAAAAAGGCCCACGAAATGCGGGGCCGCCGATGATCCCCGCCAGCACGCCCGCGATCTCGCCTGCCGGTACCGTCACGACACCGGGCACCTACGGCGCCCATCCTATCCCGCCCAGTGAGGCGCAGGCCGTCCCCGCGCCCGATGTCAACCCGCATGCCTACGACATGCACCGCCTCTCCTCGCAGCTCGGCGCGCTGGCCGGCCTGCTGGGGCATATGGATGCGACGCTCGACGCGACGCGCCCCAAGCCGGATGTGTACCAGGTGTTTCAACTCACCAGCGCCCCGCACCGCCTCGACCGCTTCGACCGGCGTTTTTCACGCCTCTTGGTGGGGGCCAATGTCGCCGTCACGCTCGATACGGGCATTGGCAACATCACGCTGAACCTCACGGCCGGCTGGAACATCCTCAACTACCCGGACGGCGCCGCCATATCTACCGCCGCCACCGCGGCCAATGTGCTCTATCTCTGCTCTGACAGTCAGCACGGCTAGGAGCGTGGCGCGTGGAGGACATCAATGGAAATGGACGATCTACCGCCGGAGCCGGAGATGACGCACTCGACCACGACGCGCGCAGCCTCCGAGCACGTCTCCGAGCTGGCCGCACAGGTACAGAATCTGATGCGGACGACGCAAACGCTGATCCAGCGTCTGGAGCAGATTATCAAGCTCGCAGCGGACGAACGGCAGGCGGCGGCGGACGAACGCAAAGAGCTGATGGCGACGGCGCGCGCGATGCAACAGGTGGTGTCAGAGAGCGATCAGCAAATCGAGCGGCTGGGGGACGCGACACTGGCGCTGGCCCAGGCCGTCGAGGCGCTCGAAGTGGTGGCCCAGCAACAGCAGCATTAAGCATCGCTGAGCAGCTGCGCGCCTACGCCGGGATTCTGGGCAGTCAGGCAGAGGTTGCGCGTGTCCTCGGTGTTGATCCCCGGCGGGTCAGCAATTGGATAACGGGCACGCGCGCGTCGCGCCCGCCCGATAGCGCCATGCTGCGCAAACTCCAGCGGGCGGCGGCTCGTCTGGCCGGTGATGTCCCCACTGCCCCGGCGATAACCGCCCCCGCTTCACCGGCATCTGACGAAGACGATGAGCCAGACGAGGACGAGCCAGCGGATGAGGAGGAGCCAGACGAGGACGAGCCGGAGCTGGCACGCGATCCGCGGCCGCGCGGCTTCTACGTGGTTGGCGGCCAGGCCCGGAGCGCAGCCGGCGCGGCGCCTGGTACGCACCCGGAGCCGTCCCGGCCCTCCGGCTTCGAGCTGCCCGGCTTTTTCAAGCGCGCGAAAGAGCTTGCGGAGGACATCAAACCCCTCACCGCCGCGGAGTCGAAACGCCTGCGTGAGAGCACCGTCAGGAGTTTTATGCAATTTTGGCGACTCGCCGATGAGGGGATCAGCGCGACGAATGCCCGGCGTGCCGAGGCGCATATCTGGCGCCAGGTGGACCGCGAGGAAACCGAGCTGGTGGTGGATTTTCTGCTCTCAAAAGCGCTGGAAAGCGCTCCGGCCGCCCAGATCGTGCGCGGCATCGCCAACATCTGGGACTACTACGCGGTGGGCCTCATCCTGGGGCCGCGTTTCTATAAGACGTTCCGGTTCTACGCCGATCATGGAGGGGTCTCGTTATGACGCTCACCGTGCAGATGGGCGAGGTGCCCTTTGAGTTTGATACGAGCGGCTGGCATGCCCTGATCGGCAAGCACCTTCAGGGCGCGTTTGACTATGAAACGCTCAGTCCCGGCAAGCGCACGCTCGTGCGGATCGGCATGAAAGTGCTCATGCATGAGCTGCTCGATCAATTCGAGCGGGCGATCATACGCGGCTACATCACGGCGCCGGCGCCCGATCGGGACCGCGCCGATGCGGACGTGCTCACCTATGGCGCGTCGTATCTGGCGGCCTTCCTTATTGCTGAGTTAGAAAAGTTATCGTTTATTGCCGACACTGAGGAGCAACCGAATGGGGCTATCCGCATTACGGGCCTGCGTCCCGCCGCTGCCGTGGGAGGAGCTGAGGCCGCATCACTCTTTCTCGCCGCCGGACCTGAGAACGGCCCTGAGCGTGCCGGCATTGACGCCACTCCCGCAGCATCGCAACCCGCGCAATCCGCGGGCGATCGCCGTAGCGCCGGGGGACATGTGGACGCTGGCCGGGACCAAGGGCAGCGGCAAGACCTTCGCGGAGAAGCAACTGGCCCGCGAGCTTTTGAGGCTCTTTCCTGATATGGGGGTCAATGTCTTGGACCCCAAGCCGGATGAGGGGTTCGACACCTGGCCCGGCCTCGTCGGCTCGGATGAGGCGCCGGAGCCAGCCGCGCCGGGTCAGGTCGTGGTCTGGCGTCCCGGCTATGACAATCTCACCGAGTATGACCGCTGGTTCGAGTCCATCCTCAAAGGCAAGCGGCGGGCGCTCGTCGTGATTGATGAGTTATCGAGCGTCTGCGATAAGCAGGGTCGCACCGTGCAAAACCTCCAGCGGCTGATGAAACAGAACCGTTCGCTCGGTATCACGCTGGAGATTGGCACGCAGGAAACGCACTGGATTCCGCGTCAGACGCTCGGCCTGGCGGTCCATATCCTGCGCTTTGCGCTCCTCCATCCCCGGGACGCAAACGCCATCGATCACGATTATTTGGGGTTAACGGACCGGCGCGAGCCGATCCAAAAACACGGATTCCTCTACTGCAACGTCAGTGCGAATCCGCGCCACGTTTTTGAGTACAGCTCCATCCGGGAGCTGCTACGATCCGCCTAGTCGTCGTTACCCGTTTGACCCGCTACCGTTGACCTGTCGCCATATGGGGGACATCCGTGTGAGTGACCGCCAGAGAAAGGGCAGCCCTATGAAGCGCGCGCTGCGCTTTGCCGGCAATCTGCTATGGGCACTCGCCGGCCTCGCTATCCTGCTGATCCTCCTGTATTTTGTGCTGCACGCGGTGCGTACGCGCACGCCAGCCCCGATCGCCAACGCCGCGGCGCTGGTTGAGCGTGGTCTGCAACCGCCTACGGCCTAGCCTAGCAAAACAGAAGGAGACACCCCATCATGGCTGTTATCACTCCTGCCCAGGCGGCCCCCCAACAAGTGGGCGTGCTGGACATCGGCACGCTGGCCGGCATGACACCGAGCCAGCGCCGCGACTATCTCGCTTCCGTCTCGCCCAACGACGCCGCCGCCGCGCAACAGGCCGTGGCCTCTGCGCGTGCGCAGGCCAATGCCGACTATCTGATGCGTGCCGAGGAAACCATTGCGACGTGCCCGCCGACCTCCGGCGGCATTTCGCAGCCTTTCGTGGCGGGTCAGACGCTGATCTACAATCTGCCAACGGCTGAGGGCGGCATGATCAAAGAGCTGCTGATTAGCGTCAGCATCAACGTCACGCTGGCCGCCGGTACCGGCGCCACCTATGCCGCCACGGCCGGCGGCGCGATCGCCGGCGCCGCGCAAGGCATTGACACCATCGAAGTCAATTACAACGGCGTGCAGGCCAAGCTGCGCCCCATGCTGGCGTACATGTTGGAGTGGCTGAAGGGCTACGGACGCTCGCCGAGCTGGATCGTCAACGCCGGCAATAGCGACGCCACCATCGGCGCCGCGCTCAAGGCGATGTCTCTCGTCGCGGGCACTACGACCTGGCTGGCGACGTTCCGCGTGCGCCTCAACGCCCTGCACCCGCATGACCCCGCGGGCATCCTGCCCAGCATGGGTAGCGTCACGCCCGGTTTTGTGAAAATCAACTGCGCGCAGGCGCTCATGGGCAACGACCCGATTTACAACACCGTCTATGCCTCGGGGGGCACCGGCAATGCCGTGACGGTCAACCAGGGCACCTCGACATTTGTGAAAGTCGAAGCCATCTACACGGATGGCACGCATCTCGGCGGGCCGGTGCCGCTGCTGCTCGACCTGGCCGGCGAGCCAACCTGCCAGTACATCATGGATCAGACGCTGCAACCACTCGCCGCCGGGTCCATCCAGCGCCAGAAGATCGCCACGCTCCAGCAACACTACTATGCGATTAGCATCGTGGTGGACGGTCAGCAGGCGCAGAGCTTCAGCACCGTGAACAACCTGATCGGCTTCGAGCTGGATAAAGACAGTGTGGGCCAAAACAAGTTTGCCCAATTTGGGGCCGGGACCAATATCTCGGTCTACGACTACTATGAGCGCCTGCGCAATACGTTCGGCCAGGATATGCCGGTCGAGGGCATCATCCCCTGGGTGGCGGCGCCGGCGTATGGCTCGGTCAACGCCGACAATCGCAACGGCAAGCGCGTGCTCAATATGACGCCCGGCGGCTGGACCGATGTGCATCATGCCTACCAGCTTACGGCGGTCGGCGGTCTGGCGGGCGCGACGCCGCGGGTCGAGACCTACGTCGTCAGCCTCAACCCGGAGGCGTTGGTCAAAGCGTAGAACGAGCGTAGAGCCGGCGAGGGTGTAGTGCGATGGACATTCACGGCAAACCGTCACAGCGCTGGGACGAGATGCGCGAATCCGACAGCGTCGTCTGGCAGCCGATCATGCTCATCTCGCCCGAACGGCTGGAGTGCAACGCCTGCGGCGCCAAAGCGATTTTCCTGTTCTGCGCGGTTGACGCGCAGGGCGACATCTGCGACGGGCAGGCTTACTGCCAGCCGTGCTACCAGCGCTGGCAGGGCGCACCATCATGAAGCTACCCATCAGCAAGCGAACGGCTATCTGGCTGCTATTCGGCATCCTGGCACTCGTCCTCGTCTGGGGGGGATTTACCGGGCGGCTGGGCGGTGTGCTGGGCGCGCTGTTTGCCCCGGCTGAGATGGTAGTCGTGGCGGGGAGCTAGCGATGGCGGATAAATGGGCGAGCATCCGGCAGTACGCGCACACGGGCCGCACGCAGGAGTTTCTGGACGCCAACCCCGGCCTCTCGACCGCCGACCTCGAACAGTTTGCGCATGACTATCCGCAGCTGCCGGTAGCACAAAACGCGCTGGCCGCCCGGCGCGCGGGCGCCGCTGGCACCTCCGGCACCGCGGGTACCGCCAGCGGCGCGCGTGCCGCCGGAGATGCCACCACCGCGCCGCTGGCCGCGTCGGGATCGCCGCCCCCCGATACGACGGCGCCGCCGCTGTCCCCGCCGCCCGACTCGCCAGACGAGGAGGGGCCGGGACCAACCAAGGTGCTCGTCCAGCACCTCAAAAAGCTGGATGACAAGGCGCTGGTGATCCCAACGCCGGGCGATCTGGGGCCGTGGTTGATGGCGCTGGTGTTTATCCTTTTCGCCATGGTGCCGTTCAATGGCTACACGCGACTGCAACTGATCTGGTTGAGCCTGACGGGTGCGGCGCATGTGCCGGGCCTGATCGATTCCGTGGGGCGCCTGATTTCGGGTTTTGGCGGCTCATCCGGGGGCACCGGTGGCAGTGGCACCGGCGGCAATCTCGCCCAGGGCAATACGCCCGGCGGCGGGACGACGCCGCCGCCGCCCAAGCTGGAGGCGCCCGGCGGCTTTACGCCGCGCGTCGTCGGAGGAGGAGGCGGACTATGAGCAGTGCGACGCCGCAACAAGGGGTCATCACCGCCGGCCAGAACGCTTTCCAGCTCTCGCAGAGCGGCGCGGGCGCGGCGCAGTCCACCCTGGGCGGCCCGATCTCGACCGCCGCCGCGGCCGTGGCGTCTGGCGCGGATACCAGCAGCCCGGCGACGAGCGGCACGTCCGCGTGGGCGTGGCTGCTCGCGTTCGCCGTCCTGGGGCTACTGCTCTGGCTGGTCAACAAGACGCATATCGGGCACGTGCTGCTGTATTACCTGCTCGTGCTGGCAACCATCAGTACGCTGCTGATCAATTACCGCTGGCTCTCCAGCGCGCTGGCACCGTTTACCGCGCTCAGCGGGTCGGTTGCGCAGCTCGGCGCTGACCTGCGCAACCCCGGCACCGCCGGGAAAGGACGTTGACCTATGGGAACCGTCGACAAGTTTCTGTTCTATATTTTTGTGCTCACCTTGGTAGTCGTGGCCGCGGTGTACTACATCGGCGTGCAGACCGACGCCACCGCGTTTTTCAGCGGCATTCAGGGCCTCTGGAATAGCGCGAGCGGCATCCTGCCGGGTGGGCAGCAGCGTGGCTATCCGAGCACCAGCGGGACGAAGTAAGGAGCCCCCTCATGAGTATGGCGCATCAAACCGCCGTGGGCGTGCCGGCGCAGTACACCGCCGACTACGCACGCTATGCGGCGCTGCGCTGGATCGATAGCGGCGCGACGCCGCAACCGGCGCAGCCGATCTACCGGCCCCAGCCGCGCGTCACCCCTTACGCCCGCACCCTCAGCCCGCAGGCGCTCCAGCGCATGGTGGGCCATGTCCAGGCGCCGGCCTATCACACGCGCTTGCAGAGCCGCACGCCCCCCGAACGCCCGCTCACGCGCGGGAATAGCCTGCTCGATTTCGCCGCGCCGCCGGGCGCGCCGCCGGTGATTACGGCCGGGAAGTTTTGGACGGCACGCCTGGCCGGCACGGCGCAGGATCGGGCGCTAGCCTATGTGCGCGCCGTGGGAGGGCCAACCAATGCCGGAGGTTATTAAGCGCCATGCGCTGCTATTCACCGTGGCGGGAGGTGGCGTGATCCTGCTCGTCCTGATCGTGCTCATGCGCCAAAAAAGCAGCGCCGCCAGCACGAAAGCCAGCACGACAGCGGGCACGACAGCCGGCGGAGATAGCAGACTCACCGCGGCCTATCCGCCCTCGTTGACGGAGAGCATCACCAACATCTACGGCCAGCCGGTCAATCCGTCGAGTGTCGGCAATAATCCCGGCGCCGGCACGGCCAGCAGTGCGATCGCGCCGGGCAGGCAGCCGATCCCGCCGATTGCGCCCCCGCCTGCCAGCGGCGCGGTGTCGGTCGGCACCAACGCGATGTATGGCGGTGGTGGGCTGCACCGTCTGCCGCCTGAGCCGGGCGTGTATCCGCGTCATCGGCCGATCCCGCCGATCGGCGCCTAACTCGCGAAACGGGAGCGGTGAAACATGGCAAGAGGCTGGAAGGGCGATAGTGCCGGGCACGCCGCGGCCGCGCGCAAGGGCTGGCGCGGCCGCCGCATATCATCCTTTGGCGGCTCAGCCATGCACACGCGCAAACAGGAGCTGCTGACCGTTGACGAGGCGGCATGGCTGCGTAAGATGCGCAGCCGGCAGCCGGGGCGCAGCGGGCAGCCGGTTACGCCGCCGCGCGTGACCGCTGTCCCCCGACCCACGACGGCGGCGAAAGCGACGCCGCAGAAAGCCCGCGCAAACAAGCGGACGGCTGGCTATACACAATGGCTGGATGAGATGGCGAAGATCAAGCAAACGGATTATGACAAGCGTTTCGGCTACCCGGCCAATCAAGGCATGCTCAACGCCGTCGCGCAGCATTGGCAGAGTCACCCACAGTTTGCGCGGCGATATGAACGCGAGACAGGATACCCAGGACCCTGGGGCGAGATCACACGTGCACAAAAGGCCAAGGGAGCGCCAGCACGCAAGCAGGCGCCAGCTGCACGACCTGCCACAAAACTGGTCCCGATTGCCCGCATTGACGATGCGGTTATTGACCCCTATGCGCCCCCCGATCCCGATCTCCTGCTGAGACTGTATGGGCCATCGCAACTGCGCGCGGCGCTCCAAGATTACTCGCTGGCCAAACTCCAGGGATCGTCGGCGATTATTCAGCGGCAGAATCCGGGTACCAAGCCC
>DATGEP010000367.1:0-2329 GCA_035310125.1 Ktedonobacterales bacterium | reverse complement strand
CGGTTGAGGTAGCCCACATCTGTTGGCCGCAGCGTGAGGGAATAGGTCAGCAGTGGTTCTGTAGGCTGGTCTAGCGCCTTTCTCCCTGAGCCTGGGCGGGCACCGCCACGCGCCATCGGCATCTCCTCCACGTTTGATTGCCAGGGTCAATCAAAGGCCCACAGCCGCCGCGGTCGCTCATGACGCACCAGGGGGTTCCTCCGCTGGTGGCTGTCGGCGGCGCATCGAGTTGCCCTTCAACGCCAGCCGGTGGGCGTCGTGGACCAGGCGATCCAGGATGGCGTCCGCCAGGGTGGGATCACCGGCGGTCAAGGCCGGATGCCAGGCCTCAACCGGCAGTTGGCTGATCACCAGCGTCGAGCGGACCTGGCTGCGATCGTCGATGACCTCGAGCAAATCCTTGGCCTCGATAATGCTCGGCGGAGTGAGCAGAAAGTCGTCCAACACGAGAACGCCGATCTTGGCCAGGTGCGCCAATCGGCGCACATAGCGCCCGTCGCCGCGACTGAGTGCGAGATCTGCCAAGAGCCGCGGCGTGCGGAGGTACAGCGCGGTGTGCCCGCGGCGGATAGCGGCGTGGGCCAGGGCACACCCGATGAATGACTTGCCCACGCCGGTGGGTCCGGTGACCAGCACGTTGTGATGCGCCGTCACCCAGCCGGCCTGGGCCAGGCTCATGATCACGGATCGGTTGAGTCCACGCGGGGTCCGGAAATCGATGTCCTCCACGCTCGCCTCCTGGCGCAGTTTGGCCGCCTTGAGACGCAGGGCCAACCGGCGGCTGTCGCGGGCTTCGGTTTCACGATCGACCAGCAGACCGAGACGTTCGTCAAAACTCAAGCTGAGGTACTGGTTGCTTTCGAGTTGCTCGCGCAATCCGAGCCCCATGCCGAACAGGCCCAGCGCGTCGAGCTTGTCGAGGGTTTGGTTGATCAGCATGGCTCAGGCCTCCAGCAGCACGAGGGTCTGCTGGTAATAGCCCGGCCCACGCAGGTTGGCGTGTTGGATGGGCACGACCTTCGCGGGTGCCTCGACGAGGACCGGCACGCGGTCCAGGCCGTTCTTCAGAATCGAATGCACGCTGGTGTAGGAGGCGCCGTTGATCTGAAGTGCGCGCTGGCAAGCGGCGCTGACGCGCTCGCCGCCGTACTGCTTGACCAGCCGACGGAGACCCATGCACGCCCGATACCCCTGCTCGGGATGCGGCCGCGTCGTCAGGATGGTGGTGATCAGCTCGGCGACCGGTGGTCCGACGCTGGCACCCCAGGCCACCAACTTGGACGGCGTCCACTCCAGGTGCGCCCGATGTGACGCGGGCATGTGCTCTGGCTTGGTGATGAATCGCCGCCGGCCGTACTCGCGCACATGGCTGCTGACCCGCCGATTGCGGTGAAGGATCTCCACCACCTGGGCCGTGGCGCGCACCTCCACCGGTTCATGTGCCAGCTGGTACGGCACCGAGTAGTACCGCGTATCGAACTCCACGTGATAATCAATGTTCACTTTGGCCGACTTCCACTCGGCGAGCTCGTAGCGCGTGGTCGGCAGCGGCCGCAGCGCAGCGCGTTCGAGCTCCTCGAACAGCGCCCGACGTGAGACCGGCTGGCCGCGGAACGGACGATCATTGACCAGCGCCAGCTGCTCGGCGACGGCCGCGTTGCCTTCGGCGAGGGAGAAGAACTGGCGCTTCCGCAAGGGGGCCAGAATCCAGTTTTCCGTTACGTGAACGGCGGCCTCGATCGCCGGCTTATCGCGAGGATGAAACGGCCTGGCGGGCAAAATGGCCATCGAGAAATGCTCGGCCAGCTCCGCATAGGTGCGGTTCAGCGCTGGGTCATACCAGCACGCTTTGGTGACGCCCGACTTCAAATTATCCGGATTCTGTGGCCGACTGGATTATGTGGCCGGGTGTGCGGTTCCGAGTTGGAGTCCAGTGCGGGTGGGTGAATCCGGCCACATAACAAATCAGAGAGATGCCAGCCAATTCAGCAGAGATTCGTCGGTCCTCCAGATTGGCTTGGTGCGGAATGCCTCCGTAGTATCCGAAAGCTCGGTGGCCCGGAGTGCCGCTAGCTTCGTCTTTGTAGTGATTTCCGCGTAACGATTGGTCGTGGTCAGATCGGTGTGGCCGAGCCACCCGCGGATCACGTTGACCTCGACGCCCGCCTCAAGAAGGTGAACCGCGGCCGTGTGCCGGAAGATGTGCGGGCTGACCCGACGAGCGGTGCGGGCATTATCGAAGCGTGCTCCATGGCGCCGCACGATCTTGTAGATGCCGAACCGCGTCAGCGGCTGGCCGTGCGCAGAGAAGACCGGTGTCTTTGGCGCT
>DATGEP010000366.1:0-8577 GCA_035310125.1 Ktedonobacterales bacterium | reverse complement strand
CGCGATGGCGAGCGCGATACCCATAAAGCCCACGATGGCAACCAGGAAAACGCCCCCACTGTCCTGGCTATCCATCAGGCCCGGCGCCTCGTTCACGATGAGCGCGGCAAGTGAGGCCGTCGCACCGAGCGCGACCGCGATGCAAAACGTCGTAATAGTCGCCGGAATCAGTGCCATGCGAATAAGTGATGCGCCGACATCGCCGCGCGCGACCGCCAGTGAGACGCAGATAGTGCCCACGATCAGCCCAACGCACGAAAACAACAGCCAGATAAGCGATAGCCATTCATCCATCGGGCGCAATGGCCGGACTCCCGTACCGGGCCGGCTCGACACGACAACGAACACCACAACGGAATAGGCGACATACACCACACTTATGCCCGTCGCGACGGCCAATGGCCGCAGGACCTCTCGCTGGCGTGTCTGGTAGGCGCGCTTCAGCGCCACGAGCACCAGCGGTGTTCCGCCCGCAAGCAGTGCCAGCAACCCAGCATAGCCAGCCCACTGCGCCGTGCGGTACAGCACGTTGAGCTCTGGGTGCGCCGCTGCTGCTGGATCCCAGCTCGCCAGCGGATCAGGCAGCCGTAGCAACACCAGAAACGCTACTCCAAAGATCACGAAGCCGCAGAAAATGGCAATCTCCGCCGAGCGAATACGTTTTGTCATGCCAAATACCCCTTCAGGCAAGATATCAGGATGCAGATGCGCATCCAGCGCCCCCAACAGCACGTCCAGCAACACAAACGGCGTGAACGGGCAAGCTTCCAGCAGTGCGGCCATTTCATCACCATAACGGGTGCGCCACTTTTGCGGATAGAGATGTAGTAGCTGGTGCATGCTCGTCCCCTCCACCTCAGCCCCAGCTTGCCGCCAGCCGCCGTAGCCCTGTCGTCGCGAATGACTCCAGGCTGGTCAATTGTTCGCGGAGCGCCACCACGCCCACGCCCGTCAGCCGGTATGGACGCCGCCGCTCCTCCGCCGGCAGCGGCTCGATTAGCCCCCGCTGCTCCAGCCGGGCCAGCGCCCCATAGAGCGTACCCGGCCCCAGTCGCACACTGGCCATGGTCTCGATGTCCTCGATCATGGCGTAGCCATGCTTCGGGCCGCCGGCCAGACTGGCCAGAATGAGCAGCGACGGATCAGAGAACCGCCCCAGATCCGCTAAACCAGTCTCCATGCGCGGCACTTCCGCCTTCCCAATCTCGTACGTCATGCGATATAACGCGCGACGCTATATCGCATGACGTAATAATAGCAACGGCTGGCGGTATCTGTCAAGTGCTCCAATGTGGCTCGTTCGTCTACATTCTTGAGGTGGGCTATTACGCGCTGAACGTCACGTGACCCGGCGGTCACTGGCGCAGCGTCTTCTCCGCTGGCAGCTAGTCTAGCGCGCGCTTGCCCGAACACTGGGAAGAGTTTCCTTCCTCCTCCGTGCTCTTCGTACACTCCGATTCCTCTGTATCGCGCTTCGTCATGCTCCCGTTTCAGGCGCGAGGTCCCTACAGTCCATACACGCCGGCGAATTTGGACGTCAGATATTCGGCGAAATACGCCGGGTTCGGCGGCTCACCAGTCACCATCTCTACCAGCTTCGCCGGCAGGTAGATCGCGCCATACTGATACATCCGCTCGCGCAGCCAGCCCAGAACGAACGCGCTATCGCCCGCTGCCAGTCGCTCGTCAAAGTCCGGGAACGACCGGCGCAGCGCAACATAGATCTGCGCCGCATAGAGGTTGCCCAGCGTATACGTGGGGAAGTACCCGAAACCGCTTGTCCAGTGGATGTCCTGCAGAATACCCTCGGCGTCGCGTTCTGGCTCGATGCCAAGATACTCCTTGTACTTGGCGTTCCAAAGGCTCGGCAACGTCTCGATGTTCACCTCGCCGTTCACCAGCGCCTTCTCGAGCTCAAAACGGATGATGATGTGCAGGTTGTACGTGACCTCGTCCGCCTCGATCCGGATCAAGCTCGGCTTCACCGCGTTCAGCGCCCGTGCGAACGTTGCCGCGTCTGTCGCGCCGAACCGCTCCGGGAATGTCTCTCGTACGAGGTGTATCTGCCCGCGCCAGAATGCCTCCGAGCGCCCGATGGCGTTCTCCCAGAGCCGCGACTGTGACTCATGCGCGCCCATCGAGGCGCCGCCAGCCACCGGCGTGCGTGCCAGCGCCGTCGCACTGCCCTGCTCATACAGCGCATGGCCGCCCTCGTGAATGGCCGCCATGACTGCCGCCTGCAGGAAGCGCTGATCGGGATGCACCGTCACTCGCACGTCGAAAGGACTCCCAAATTCCGTCGTGAATGGGTGCGGCGAGACCGCGATGCCACCGCGGTTGAAGTCATAGCCCATCGCCCGCAGCACCTTCTCCGACAGCGCCACCTGCTTATCGGAGGCGTAATCGCCCTCCAGTATGCTCGCATCCACCGTATTGCCACTCGCCTGGATACGCTTCAGCGTCGCGAGGCTCACGTCGCGCACGCCCGCGAAGAGCGAATCTACCTGGCTCGCAGTCAATCCTGGCTCAAACAAATCGAGCAGCGCGTCATAGCGGGACTCCGCATAACCCAGGCGGTCGGCCACCTCGCGTTGCAACGCTACCGTGCGACTCAGCCACGGCGCGAAGCTTGCGAAGTCGTTATTCTCGCGCGCCCGTCGCCACGCCTCGAAGCTTCCAGCCTCGACGCGCGCCATCTCTTCCACCAGCCCCTTCGGCAGCTTGGTGGCCTGATCGTACCCGCGCTTGGCCTCGCGGGCCAGCCCACGATCCGCGTCGGTGAAATCAGCGGACTCCACCACATCAGTAAGCTCGCCCAGGAGCGTGCCCAGGCGAGGATCCGTCCAGTGTTCGTGCAGCACTCCCTGAAGCGTCGCCATCTGCATGCCGCGTATCTCGCCCGCGCCCTCGGGCAGCGCCGTATTCTGATCCCACGCGGCGAGCGCTCCGAGCGCACCCAGGTCCCGAATCGTATGCATGAGGGTTAGTAGCTCACTGATACGGGTATCACTGTTCGTGAACTCAGGCGCTGCGGCGATACTAGACGATTGGGTTGTCGCCATGACTTACTCCTACCAACAACGTGCGGCGGATGCATTGCTGACGCGCAATTCCACGCTTTCCGCGCGCACGCAACACAGCATACCATGCTGTGCGCGAAGATGTCAGGCTCGCGGCACTTGACGCGCGCGTAAACATCTTCCATACTACGTCACATCAGCACACCACTTCGGGCTGCGGCTCTTTCCGTAGATTGTGAGGCGCTCCGTGCAGGACACAACAACTCGCGACGCCACACCGGCCAAGGTCTACACCATCGGTGACCTGGCGCGCGAGCTTGACGTGTCCACTCGCACCATCCGCTACTATGAGCAGCGCGGCCTCCTCAGCCCCATGCGCAGCGACAATACGCAGCAGCGCCTCTACACCCCACGTGACCGCGTCCGCCTCAAGCTGCTACTGCGCGCTCGCGGCCTGGGTTTCGCTCTGGAAGACATTCGTGAGCTATTCGAGATTTACGACGCCACGCACGACGAGCGCAGCCAGGGTGCGCGTCTGCGCCAGATGGTTGTCGAACGGCTGGAGCAGGTGGAGAGGCAGCTCTGCGACCTCACCGACCTGCGCGACGAGCTTCGCAATGCCTTGGAGCAGGTGGACGAAACGATTTTGACGCGAGGGGAGGAGTAAGATGGAGACACGCTCGATCTTCCGCGAGGGCCTTTTCGCTGGGCAAACATACGTCGTCAGCGGCGGTGGCACCGGCATCGGGCGCGCCATCTCCCGCGAGCTGGCCTCCCTTGGCGCGACCGTCGTCCTCTGCTCCCGGTCGCTGGAGCATCTGTGCTCAACCCGCGACGAGATCATCGCTGCCGGCGGTAACGCCGACGCGCTCGCCTGCAATATTCGCGACGCCGAGGCCATCAATGCCTTGTTTGCCACAATCTTCGAGCGCCACGGCCCAATCTCCGGCCTCGTGAACAACGCGGGCGGGCAGTTTATTAGCCCCGCCGAAACGATCACACCAAAAGGCTGGCACGCGGTCGTGGAAACCAACCTCACCGGCACGTTCTTTATGTCGCAGGCCGCTTTCACACATGGCCTGCGCGAGAACGGCGGCGCCATCGTCAGCATCGTCATTGACATGTGGCGTGGCTACCCCGGCATGGCCCACAGCGCCGCCGCCCGTGCCGGCGTCGTCAACCTCACGCAAACCCTCGCGCTCGAATGGGCAGCGTACGGTATTCGCGTCAATGCGATCGCACCGGGCATTATCAACTCAAGCGGCCTGAAGACGTATCCCGCCGAGGTGCAAGCGCAAATCGCCGCCTTCGCCAAGGAAGTTCCCGCGCAACGTCTGGGAACTGAGCGTGAGGTCGCCGCCGCCGTGATATTCCTGCTCTCGCCCGCCGCCGCCTTCATCTCCGGCGAGACCCTGAAACTGGATGGCGCCGGCTCCCTCTATCGCCTTCAGGGAAGCTTCACCATCCCTGAGCATGCCCCCTGGCCCGCATGGGGTAGAGAAGAATGAGATATGGATCTCACGGGCATACAGTCCCCGACGCGCGCCAAAAGGGAGCTCGCACCGCGCTCACGCTCGCCGCCATGCGCGAAGGGCTGGCAGACGGCTATCATTTCGCCAGGCTGCAATCTTCCGCGATGGGTCTGCCCATCTACCAACGTCTGGGATTTCGCGAATACTGCACATTCGGTACATGCTTCAGCCCGCTTGGGGAGTGAGGAGCAACAGCGGTGAGTGTTCTGTCAACCTCCGTCAATCCTAAGCGCGCGGACTACCAGGAAAACTACGCGACCAACCTTCGGCTGGTCGAGGAGTTCCACGCCCGGCAGGCTCATGTGCGCCAGGGCGGCAGCGAGCGCGCCCGCCAGCGCCACATCGAGCGCGGCAAGCTGCTGCCCCGTGACCGCGTCGAGCTGCTCCTCGATCCCGGCACACCCTTCCTGGAGCTTTCCACCCTCGCCGCCTGGGGCATGTACAACGACGAGTCGCCGGGCGCGTCGGGCATCAACGGCATTGGCATCGTCAGCGGCGTCGAATGCATGATCTCCGCCAACGACGCCACCGCCAAAGGCGGCGCCAGCTACCCCATCTCCGTCAAGAAGGCCCTGCGCGCCCAGGAGATCGCCGCTACCAACCGCCTACCTTGCGTCTATCTGGTCGAATCCGCGGGCGCCAACCTGCTCTTCCAGGCTGAATTCTTCGCCGATCTGGGCGGCCGTACCTTTGCCAACCAGGCGCGCATGTCCGCCGCTGGCATTCCACAGATCGCCCTCGTCTTCGGCAGCTCCACCGCTGGCGGCGCCTACGTCCCCGGCCTTTCGGATTACACCGTCATGGTGAAAAACCAGGCCAAAGTCTTCCTCGCTGGCCCTCCGCTTGTCAAGATGGCCACTGGCGAAGAGGTGGACGACGAATCGCTCGGTGGCGCCGAGATGCACACCCGCATCTCCGGCCTGGGCGACTATCTTGCTGCCGACGACGCCGACGCCATTCGCATCGGCCGCCAGATCGTCGCATCACTCAACTGGCGCAAAGACATTCGCGCCGCGCTCGCCACCCCTGAAGATCCCGCCCATGACCCCGACGAGCTACTCGGCGTGCTTCCGGCTGACCCGCGTCGTCCCTTCGAGATTCGCGAGGTCATCGCCCGCCTCGTGGACGGCTCACGCTTCTTCGAGTTCAAGCGCGACTTTGGCCCGACGCTCGTCACCGGTCACGCCCATATCAACGGCTATCCCATCGGCATCCTCGGCAACAATGGCGTCCTTTTCTCAGACTCCGCCATGAAGGCCGCGCAGTTCATCCAGCTCTGCAACCAATCCCGCACCCCGCTGCTGTACCTCCAGAACATCACCGGCTTCATGGTTGGCCGCAAGTACGAGGAGGAGGGAATCATCAAGCACGGCGCGAAGATGATTCAGGCCGTCGCCAGCTCCAGCGTTCCCCAATTCACCGTCATCGTCGGCGGCAGCTTCGGTGCGGGCAACTACGGCATGTGCGGCCGCACCTTCGACCCCACCCTGCTCTTCACCTGGCCCAACAGCCACATCGCCGTCATGGGCGCGGAGCAGGCAGCCGGTGTCCTCGCCATCGTCCAGCACGACGCCGCCCGCGCGCGCGGCGCCGCGCCGGACACGGAGCAGATCGAGATGTTACGTACAATGGTGCAGACGAAGTTCGACGAAGAGGCCTCTGCCTACTACGCCACCGCCCGCCTCTGGGACGACGGCATCCTTGACCCCCGCGAGACCCGCGCGGCCCTCGCAGTCGGCCTCTCGATGGCCTACAACCGCGACTTCGTGAGCCAGGGAGCGCCGCGCTACGGCGTCTTTCGCATGTGAGGAGCGTACGATGGACAAGGTCAACCTGGCTGAAAAGTTCAGCCGCTTCGGCGACTACTGGAGTCCCAAGATCGCGGGCGAGCTGAACGATTCCTACATCAAGCTCGTCAAGTTCAAGGGCGAGTTCGTCTGGCACCAGCACGAGCGCGAAGACGAATTCTTCCTCGTGGTCAAGGGCCACCTGCTCATCAAGCTGCGTGATCGCGACATCCATCTCGATGAGGGCGAGTTCGTGGTTATTCCCAAAGGCGTCGAGCACCTGCCCGTCGCCGAAGACGAGGTGCAGGTCGTCTTGCTAGAGCCGAAGACCACCGTGAACACCGGCGATGTGCAGAGCGAGCGCACCGTCACGGGCGAGCAGTGGATATAGCCGCGATGGCGAGAGCAGAACGGGAGGCATCCCATGACCGTCAAAGAAGGCTGGCGGGGCCGCTTCTACGAAGACTTTGCGGTCGGCGACGTGTACCGGCATCCCCTGGGGCGCACCATCACGTCCACCGATGACGCCTGGTTTACCCTGCTCACCCAAAACACCAACCCGCTGCACTTCGACGCCCACTACGCCGCGCAGACGCCCTTCGGCAAGCCGCTGGTGGACTCCACCTTCACGCTCGCCCTCGTCACCGGCCAGAGCGTCACCGATGTCTCGCAAAACGCCTTCGCCAACCTCGGCTGGGACGAGGTGCGCCTCACCAATCCCGTCTTCGAGGGCGACACTATCTACTCCCAATCCGAAGTGCTCGAAACGCGCGTATCCCGCTCGCGCCCCAACGTCGGTATCGTCACCGTCCGCACCACCGGCTTCAACCAGCGTAGCGAGATCGTCATCACCTTCACGCGCACCATCATGGTCTACAAACGCGGCCACGGCCCCCAGATTCCTACTCTGCCACTGAGCGACGCCAACGCCCCCTGACTGATATGTGACGTGCGCCGGGTTCCCCTCTCCGCGCACGGAGAGGGGGCAGGGGGGTGAGGTTCCCCTTCCCGCCGCCAGGCATTCAAGCTTCCGTTCCGTGCGCCGGCCATTGATGGCCGCGACACTCTTTCATGCACCCGCCAGCCACTCTAGCCAGGAGCCACCCCAATGCAATTCACCCAAGAGCACGAGATGTTTCGCCAGTCTGTCCGCCGCTTCGTCGAAGAAGAGATCAACCCCCATGCCGATGAATGGGAGGAGGCCGGTATCTTCCCCGCGCACGACCTCTTCAAGAAAATGGGCGACCTTGGCTTCCTCGGTCTCACCTATCCCGAAGAGTATGGCGGCCTCGGCCTCGACTTCTCGTACACTGTAGTCTTCTGCGAAGAGCTCGGCCGTGCCAGTTGCTCCGGCGTCCCGATGGGCATCACCGTCCATACTGATATGTGTACCCCTGCCCTCGCCCACTTCGGCTCCCACGAGCTCAAACAGCAGTTCCTTGAGCCCAGCATTCGCGGCGACTACGTCGGCTGCATCGGCGTCACTGAGCCGGATGCCGGCTCTGATGTCGCCGCCATCCGTACCCGCGCCGTCTCCGACGGCGACGACTGGGTCATCAACGGTCGCAAGCTCTACATCACCAACGGTACCCAGGCTGACTGGGTCTGCCTTCTCGCCCGCACCGAGCCAGGCGCCAGCTATCGCGGCATGTCCCTTATCATGGTGCCGACGAAGACCCCTGGCTTCAGCGCCAGTCGCAAGCTGCGCAAGCTGGGCAACTATTCCAGCGACACCGCCGAGCTGATCCTCGACAACGTTCGCGTCCCCAAGGCCAACACGATCGGCCCCGAGGGCATGGGCTTCATCCTTCAGATGCAACAATTCCAGCGTGAGCGGCTCGTCGGCTCCATCACCTCATATGCGGGCATGGAGAAGACTGTGCGCGATGCCATCGCCTATACCCAGCAGCGCACCACGTTCGGCCAGCCGCTCATCAACAATCAGGTCATTCACTTCCGTTTCTGCGAGCTGCTGACTGAGATCGAAGCGCTCAAGGCGCTCTGCTACCGCGCTGCCGAGCAGATGATCGCGGGCGAAGACGTCACACGTCTCGCTTCGATGGCGAAGCTCAAAGCGGGGCGCCTGGCCCGCGAAGTCTCCGATAGCTGCCTACAATACTACGGCGGCATGGGCTACATGGAGGAGACACCCATCACGCGCGCCTTCCGCGACTCCCGCCTGCTCTCCATCGGCGGCGGCGCCGACGAAGTCATGCTCGGCATCATCGCCAAAATTGA
>DATGEP010000365.1:0-5488 GCA_035310125.1 Ktedonobacterales bacterium | reverse complement strand
TAGGTGAGGCAGACCATCTGGCCGCGATAGGAGGGATCGGTGCAGATCTCCTGGTAGCCGGTCATGCCGGTGGCGAAGACCACCTCGCCGCACCGCCCATCGCCACGGGTCAGCGTCTCGACCGCGCCGAAGGGGCGACCGAAAAAGACCGTGCCGTCTTCGAGCACCAGCACCGCGATGTGTTCGTGTCGCTCCGTGTTCACCTGCTCACCTCCGGCTCTCTGTACGTCTCGCCACTGATGCGCGTCACCCGCGCCTGCCACCATTACTCCGCCTCGTAGACCAGCTCGCCACCTAGCCATGTTTGCCGCACGCGCCCGCGCAGCGTCAGCCCCGCCAGCGGCGTGTTGCGCCCCAGCGAAGCAAAATGCTCCGGCACGACTGTCCATTCTTCGTCAGGATCGAAGATGACGATGTCCGCGAGACTGCCAGGGCGTAGCGTTCCAGCATCCAGCGCCCAGGCCCGCGCCGGCCGCAGCGTCAGCGCCGCGATGAGCGTCGCGAGCGGCACCTGCCCGGTGTGGACCAGCGCCAGCAGGCTCGCCAGCGCCGTCTCCAGCCCGGAGATGCCAAACGCCGCCTCACCGTACTCGCACGCTTTATCCACCCACGTGTGCGGCGCGTGGTCCGTCGCGATGGCGTCAATCGTGCCGTCGAGCAGACCTGCCAGCAACGCCGCGCAATCGTCCGTCGTACGCAACGGCGGATTCACCTTCGTGTTCGTGTCGTAGCGCGTGCCCGGCGGCACATCCAGCCCCATCCGCGCCAGCGCGCCGGCCAGCGGACCAGTTCGCTCGCCCGCCACCCAGGCGTCCGTCAGCAGCAGATGGTGCGGCGTCACCTCGGCGGTGACGGGCAGGCCGGCGCGCTTGGCCTGGCGGATCAGCTCGACACTGCCGGCGGCGCTCAGGTGCGCCGCGTGATAGCTGGCGCCGGTGAGCCGCACCAGCGCCAGGTCGCGGGCCAGCATCACATCCTCTCCAGCAGCCGGCCAGCCTTTCAGCCCTAGCAGCGTGGAAATTTGCCCCTCGTGCATCACGCCGTCGCCCACCAGGTCTTCGTCCTGGCAGTGCTCCACCACCGGCACACCCAGCGGCGCCGCGTACTCCAGCGCCAGCCGCAGCAGCCGGCTACTGCTTACCGGGCGACCATCATCCGAGAAGGCTACGGCGCCGGCCTCGACCAGCTCAGCCATCTCGCTCAGCTCTGTGCCGTCTTCGCCTTTGGTGATTGCCGCGATGGGCCGCACCCGCGCCACCGCCCCCTCCGCCGCACGTCGCACCAGCTCCAGCGCGGCGCGCGAGTCCAGCACGGGCCGCGTGTTGGGCATGCAGCAGAGTGTCGTGAAGCCACCGCGCGCCGCCGCCCGCGTGCCCGTGGCAATCGTCTCTTTCGCCTCGAAGCCCGGCTCGCGCAGGTGCGCATGCAGGTCCACAAAGCCCGGTGCCAGCACCCAGCCCGCCGGAACATCAATGATTCGCGCGGTTCTGCCTTCCGCATCGAGCCGCGCCAGCGTATCGGCCACCGCGCTCGCGCCACCGATCGCCGCCACACGCCCGTCCGCGATCACCACCTCGCCTGGCCCGTCCAGCTGCTGGCTGGGATCTACCACGCGCGCGCCGCGCAGACGGAGCGTTTCGGTCTGTTGCGCCGCTATCATTCCTGCCTCCCGGCCAGCATGTCCAGCAGCGCCATACGCACCGCGACGCCGTTCGCCACCTGCTCCTCAATCATGGAGGCCGCGCCATGCGCCACCGCTGGATCAATCTCGATGCCTTCGTTCATCGGCCCAGGATGCAGCACCAGCGCCCCCGGACGCGCCAGCTTCAGCCGCTCCGGCGTCAGCCCATACTCGCGCGTGTACTCGCGCAGCGACGGAAGCAGCCCCGCTTGCTGCCGCTCGCGCTGGAGTCGCAGCACCATCACCGCGTCCGCGCCGTCCAGCGCCTGTTTGATGTCGGTCTCCAACATGACGCGGCGAGCGGCGCCCGTTCCGGGCACGGGGCGAGATGCGTAGAGCGCGGCGGCGGTCGCCGGAAGCAGTGTGCCCGGCCCGCAGAGCACCACATCGGCGCCCATCGCCGTCAGCGCCCAGACATTCGAGCGCGCCACGCGGCTATGCAGGATGTCACCCAGGATGACCACGCGCCGCCCTTCGACCGATCCTAGATGCTGCTCCATCGTAAAGAGGTCCAGCAACGCCTGCGAGGGATGCGCGTGCCAGCCGTCGCCCGCGTTCAGCACATGCCCTTCGATGTGCCGCGCGATCAGGTCAGGCGCGCCCGACTGGCTGGTGCGTACGGCGAAGATGGTCGTGCCGAGCGCCTGAAGCGTGCGCACCGTATCAATCAGCGACTCGCCCTTGGTGACGCTGCTGGCCGATGCCGCGACGCTCGTGACACTTGCGCCCAGCCGCTTACCCGCCAGCTCGAAGGAGACGCGCGTGCGCGTGCTATTCTCGTAAAAGAGCGTGACCATCACTTGCCCGGCGAGTGTATCGTGCCGCTTTTCCGGGCGGCGCTGGAGCTCACGCATGCGCTCCGCGCGCGTGAGGATGGCACGGATCTCGTCGGGCGGCCAGTCGTCCAGGTCCAGCAGGTGACGCCGGGAGGCTGTCAGTTCCGGTGCGCCGGATGTAATGTCGCGTATCGCTAGCGCCATTGCATGCCTCCTTTATTCCGGCTGGCGGCGCAGCAGCACCGCGTCTACACCGTCCGTCTCGCGCAGACGCACGGATACGCTTTCCGTCATGGCCGTCGGGACATTCTTTCCGACGTAGTCCGCTCGGATCGGGAGTTCGCGGTGCCCACGGTCCACCAGCACGGCAAGCTGCACCTTGCGCGGGCGGCCGTAGTCCAGCAGCGCCTCCAGCGCGGCGCGGGCCGTGCGCCCCGTGAAGAGCACATCGTCCACCAACACCACCACGCGCCCCACCACATCGCACGACAGCGGCGCGCGCGGCCGGCTCAGCCGCTCCGAACGCTCCGGCCGGTCGTCGCGGTAGTCCGTCGTGTTGAGCGCCGCCACCGGCACCGTTACCCGCTCCAGATCCGCGATCTTCGCCGCCAGCCGCTCGGCCAGTGGTAATCCTCGCGTTTGCAGCCCGATCAGCACGAGATCATCGGCCCCCGCGTTGCGCTCGACGATTTCGTGCGCGATTCGCGAGATGGCGCGGCGCATCTCCTCGTCGTTATAGATCACTTTGTCCGGTCCGCCGTCGCTGGCGGCGCTCGCCTCGCTGCTCATGGGATTCTCCTTATCGGAGCGCAAAAAAAGACCTCCACATCCACCGCCGTCGGTGGAGTGAAGGCTCTCGGAGCCAGTATTTGATTGTCGCCGCTGCCGCGCCACGCGCGCACGCATCATGCGTTCCCCCTTCCCAGCCTCTCTGGACTGGCCTTTAAAGGAATTCTGCAAAGAGTATAGCACTCCTTCGCGGCCAAACGCAAAGCGAGCGGTACAGTGGTACATACATGCGTATTATGCTTTCGGCGCCCGTATGATATAATCCCGGCGCATCATGACAAATTGGAGTTAGCAAATGGCGGAGATGGACCAGGGCATCAAGCGGCTCATTCAGACGCATCCACAAGACATCCTCGCCTTCGTGGTGCCGGAGGCGGAGTATCTGGGTACGCTGCCGGTGGATGTCGCGACCGAACGGCAGCTCGTGCTCGATAGCTTGTTGCGAGTGCGCATCGAGGGCGTCGAGTGCGCGGTGGACGTGGAGGCCGAGGCCAGCCCCCAGCCGGACGTCGCGAAGCGGCTCTACGAGTATGGCTCGCGGGTACAGACGACGATGGATTTGCCAGTAATCTCGGTCGTGCTCTGGCTTCAATCGGGTGGAAAGCGGCCCACCTCGCCCTACCAGGTGCAGGTGGGTCAGCGGCGCATCGTAGATTGGTATTTCTCGGGCATAGCGCTCTACGACACGCCGGCCCAGATGCTCCTTGAGCGCGGTATCGCCGGGCTGTTGCCACTGGTGCCGTTTTGTCGCGACGGTGGTACACTGGACGTGATTGAACGAGCGGCAGATTTGGTGAAAGCCCAGTTGGCGGACGCCGAGGCGGTGGAGCTAGATACGCTGCTGGCGGTGTTCGGCGCCCGGTTTGTCGGCACCGCGCCGATGCTGGCCATGATTCGGAGGTTGTTTATGTCCACCGACATCCTGGAGACTTCCCCCCTCTATCAGGAATGGGTAGGAAAGGCCCGCGAAGAGGGCAAGGCCCAGGGTATAGAGCAGGGCAGGGAGCAGGGCAGGGAGCAAGGTATAGAGCAGGGCAGAGAGCAGGGCAAAGCTGAGGGAATGCGTGAAGCGGTGCTTGTGGTGCTACGCAACCGCTTTGGCGAGCTCGCGCCCTCCCTGGTGCATGCCATCAGCTCCGCCGCCCTCGCGCAGCTCCAAGACGTGCTGGCTCACGTGGCTACGGAAAGCTTGGAGCAGATCACGGCGCGGCTCGGTCAGCCGCCGGCATAGCTTGCCTCGCAGCGCGGAGCCAGTCAATGCGTGCCGGCCGGCTGCTCTCGATCCTGTTGACGCTGCGAGTTCGCCGCCTCGAGGAGGAGCATGGTGCCCTCGAATACGTCCTCAGCTTCGGCGCCGCCGTCGAGGTCGTCGCGCCGCCCACCTGGCGGGCGCTTGTGCTTCGCGCCGCCGAGGAGATCGTGGCGCTGTATGCGCGCTCGCCCGTCGCCACTACTCCTAAGGAGTAGTGTCTGCGCTCACGTCGAACAGCGCCGGCGCATCTGGCGATGGCAGCTTCTTTTGCCGGCGCGTGCGTGTCTCCAGTAGCGGCCGGATAGACGGCTCCGGCGGCAAATCTTCGGGCCTAGTCCCGCCGATGCGCTCGATGGTGTTGCGTGTCTCGCGGCCAACCTCGAAGTGCGCTGCGATCACCCGCTCCTGCCCAAGAATCTCCTCGTTGCGGATCTTCTGCTCTGTCTGGCTGCGCACGAAGTCGTTGGCGATCAGCTCCGCCCGGCCCATGCGGTCGGCCAGATCCTCCTTCGGCCCGATGCCTTTGTATTCCTTGACCTGCTGGACGCCCATGCCGCCGTAGAGACCCCGCGCGCCCGCGTCGTGCAGCCGACCGAACGACCGGCTGTTGACGCCATGCTCCTGCGCCGTCGCAGTGAATTGCTTATTGGCCTCAGTCAGGCGTTGGCGCCATCGTGTTCGCTCGCCCAACTCTTCCCGCAGCTCATCCCATTGCTCGGCTCGCCGTGTCTGCACAGCAAAATACACTTGCGCCGCCGCGATCTCCGGCTTGCGCGGATCACCGTTCATGGCAACGAGATAGGCGCCGAAGCGTGAGAGCGCATAGTCCTTTATTTCACGTTTGCCGCCCTTGCCAACCGTGATCATCTTCCCGGCGCCGGGAAGATGATCCGCCACTTCTTGGCCAGCATTCACACAAGCAGCCTTTGCCCGGTCAATCGTATCATCGAACCGCTCCCACTTGTCGTAGCCAAGCAGCGGCATGAGATC
>DATGEP010000364.1:0-3349 GCA_035310125.1 Ktedonobacterales bacterium | reverse complement strand
CCGCAGCCGAAGATTGAAATGTTCCGCATAGGTGGGTAGTGGTGGGTAATATCCGGCACGTGAGGCCACTCCGGCAATAGGGAGAAGTCGTGGTGGTCATTCCCCCCGCGCGCGCTGATCAATCGTGATGAGATGTCCGCGTATCTTTTAGCCAATAGCAAGCGCCCGGCAAACGGCGCGTGCCCCTTTATGCGGTATGAGCGTGTGGACGCAATCGGGTAATGAGAGGGAGACTGACACACCTGTCCGCCGCGACAATGACGGGGTGCTACGTGTTACACTGAACGGTGGAACGCCGCAGCGATAAGGAGCACACTTTCGTCATGTCCACTGGCAATTCGGCACACGACATTACTCCGGCGCACGAGCATGACGGGCGGGCGCGCGCCAGACCAGGTCGCGAGCGTCTGGATGTTCTCCTCGTCGAGCATGGTCTGGCACCCAGCCGCGAACGGGCCCGCGCGCTCATCATGGCGCGCGAGGTTCGTGTCAACGGACAAATGGTGGATAAGGCCGGCACGCGTATCCCGCGCGACGCGACCTGTGAGCTGGTCGGACCAGCCGCCGAGCTGCGCTATGCCAGCCGCGGCGGCCTTAAGCTTGAACGCGCCCTCGATGCCTTCGTCCTCGATCCCGCTGGCAACATTTGTCTGGACGTCGGCGCCTCCACTGGTGGTTTCACGGACGTGCTGCTTCGACGCGACGCCCAACGCGTCTATGCCATTGATGTCGGGCATGGGCAGCTCGCGTGGGCGCTGCGGACCGATCCCCGTGTCGTGATTATGGATCGTACCAACATCCGCCACCTCACCGCGCTGCCGGAGAGCGCCGACTGCGCTGTCATAGATGTCTCCTTCATCTCGCTCCGGCTCGTCCTTCCAGGTGCCGCCAGGCTGCTGCGTGCTGGCGGCTGGATCGTCGCTCTCGTCAAGCCGCAGTTCGAGGCAGGGCGCGCCGAGGTTGCACGAGGCGCGGGTGTCATCAGCGATCCCGCCGTCCACCGCCGCGTCCTGCGCGACCTTCTCGCATGGCTCAATACACCTGTTCGTCCCGCCGGCCCATGGCTTACGGCGAGAGGACTGGTTGCCTCTCCCATCACCGGGCGCGATGGCAACCATGAATACCTGCTGTGGCTCACCAATACCGGCGACAGCGGGGGCGCCGCGTCACCAGATGTTCCGCCGGGCGAGGCGGCGATTGATGCCGTTGTGAATGATGCCTTCGGCGTATCCTCGCATCCGGAAACCACGCTCGAACGCCCAAGAACCAGCACACCGGGAGGCTCCTGATGGAATACGTGATCGGTATTGACGGTGGCGGCACCAAAACCACAGCCGCCGTCATTCGCGAAGACCTTGGTCGCGCCGGGAGCGCCACCACTGGGCCGGCCAACTATCGCTCGGTCGGCATGGAGGCAGCCAGCGCCAACATCGCCAATGCCGTCCTCGCGGCTCTGCGTGCCGCCGATGTCACGCTGAGCGAGGTCCGCGCCATCTGTATGTGTCTCGCCGGATTCGATACCGATCTCGACCTCCCCGTTCCCCAGCGTGCCATGCAGCTCCTCAATTACAACGGCGTCGCAATCATGGAGAACGACGTGGTCGGTGCGTGGTCCGGCGCCACCGAAGCCGGTCCTGGTATTGTCGTCATCGCGGGCACCGGATCTACCGGTCTCGGCATGAACGCCAGAGGGCAGCTCTGGAGAACTGACGGCTGGGACTACATCCTTGGCGACTACGGCAGCGCCTACGCCATTGGGCACGAGGCCATCCGCACCGCGATGAAGGCGCTCGACGGTCGCATCGCCCCGACACGTCTCGCGCTGGCTCTGCGGGATGCGTATGGCGTGACCGACGCCGAAAGTATGCGCCGCCTCGTGGATAGCACGAGCTTTGGCAAAGTTGAAATCTCCGCCTTTGCCGCCCATGTCTCGCGTGCCGCCGATGCCGGCGACTCCACGGCGCAAGACCTACTCGCTCGCGCCGGCCAGGATCTTGGCGACCAGGCCAGCGCCATCATCCAGCATCTCCATATGGGAGACGACGCCTTTCCCATCTCAACCGTCGGCAGCGTTTTCAAGTCTACTCCCTGGGTGACGGACCCCTTCTATCACGGCATCAGGTTGCTCGCACCGCGCGCGGTGTTCCGCCCACCGCTGCACGCGCCCGAAGTTGGCGCCGCGATCCTCGCCCTGCGCCGCTTGCGTGACAACGACACTGGCTCATGGACGCTTGGAACTGGAAGCAGGCACATTCAGCGCAGCCTGCGCATTGATGAGCTGGGGCTGCCATGAGTGAGTCCTCGCCGCGCTCGCCCACTCGCTTCATCCTGGTGCGCCACGGACAGGCCGAAGGCAATCGCGAGCTGCGCTATCTCGGCGTTACGGACGCCCCGCTTACGGAAACGGGCCGCGAACAGGCGCGCCGGCTCGTTGGCGCCGTTCGTCCATTTACCCTCGCCGCCGTGATTAGCAGCCCACTCGTGCGCGCTCGCGACACGGCCCGGACGCTTGCGGATGATCGCGGCCTGCCCGTCACCCTCCGCGACGATCTCCGCGAGATGGACTTTGGCGTCTGGGAAAACCGCACCCGCGCGGCAGTGCTGGCCGAATATCCCGACCTACTCGCCGCCTGGGAGACGAGTGCCGAGGTAGCCCCACCAGGCGGTGAAACGCTCGCCGCCGTCAGTACGCGCATCGTTGGCTGTGCCAATGCCCTCGCCGCCACATATCCCGGCCAGACAGTCGCCCTTGTCACGCACGTTGGCCCCATCAAAACCTTCGTGTGCGCCGCGCTCGACCTGCCACCTATGGGCGCCTTGCGCATGTGGCTCGATCCCGCCAGCATCTGCGTCGTAGACTGGCGACCCGGCGGCGCTCAAACCGGCGGTTCCGGCACGCTTCGTCTCTTCTATGCCACCGGCCACCTCGACCCGCCCAGCTGGGTTGCCCGCTGAAATCTGACGGACGCCGGGCTGGACGAGACTCACCAGGAGCATATAGTGCTGCCAGGGCATGAGCGGGAGGGAGGACCAGCCGGTTTCAATCCTCACCCGGCGCGAAGGCCGGGTGCGACGTGAAGCCGCCGCGTGCCATCAGCCAGAGGACTGTGTTTCAATCCTCACCCGGCGCGAAGGCCGGGTGCGACATGATCAGCGCGGAGGGCGGCTCCCGTGTGAGGGTGTTTCAATCCTCACCCGGCGCGAAGGCCGGGTGCGACATGGTGGCGCACGTCCTCTATAGCCACACCCACACGTTTCAATCCTCACCCGGCGCGAAGGCCGGGTGCGACTTGCGCTCCACCCCAATGACGCCGCACATGACACGGTTTCAATCCTCACCCGGCGCGAA
>DATGEP010000363.1:0-6005 GCA_035310125.1 Ktedonobacterales bacterium | reverse complement strand
CGTCCATTACGCCGACCTTCGGATTATGCCGACCAGCCACGTCCAGCGAACTCAGTTGGCGCTTAAGAAGTCGGCATAATCACAAGCTCTCCAGGAAGGCGATCAGGGAGTCGGAGGGACGGAAGCGGCCCGGCTCAGTGGCTGGCGGCTGGGTTCGGGCGAGTGCGCGTTCTTTGAGTCTCAGATCGGCGTGCAGGTAGATCTGCGTGGTCTCGACGTGCTCGTGACCGAGCCAGAGAGCGATCACCGAGGTGTCGACGTCGGCTTGCAGCAACTGCATGGCAGCCGTATGCCGGAGAACGTGGGCCGATATCCGCTTGGTCCGCAGGGACGGGCATCGGATCGCAGCCGAGGTCGCGTACTTGGCGAGCCGGTGTTCGACGGCGTCGCGGCTCAGCGCTCGGCCGCGGCGGGTGGGGAAGAGCGGGTCCGTGGGACCGCCACGTCGTTCGGCCAGCCAGACGCGCAGAGTGGACACGGTGCCAGCGATCAAGGGAGTGATCCGGTTCTTCCGGCCCTTCCCGAGGCAGCTCACGTGCGGACCGCGGCCAAGATGGAGATCGCCGCAGGTCAGCCCGATGAGTTCGGAGGCACGCAGACCGGTCTGGATTCCCAGGAGGAGGAGCGCGTGGTCACGCCGCCCGGTCCAAGTGGAGCGGTCTGGGCTGGCGAGCAATGCAGCCACCTCCTGGCGGCTGAGGAAGCTGATCAGCGCTCTCTCAAATCGCTTCGGAGGAATGGCGAGCACCCGCTGGATAAGCTCGGCGTGTTCGGGATGGCGGAGGGCGGCATAGCGGAAAAGGGAGTGCACGGCCGCCAACCGGGCGTTGCGGGTGCGCACGCTGTTGCCTCGCTCCCGCTCCAGGTGATCGAGGAAGCAAGCGATCAGGCTGGCATCCAGGTCGTCGATGCCGAGCTGTGACGGCAGCTTGTGCAGTTGGCGCGACGCGAAGCAGACCAGAAGTCGGAGCGCATCACGGTAGGCGGCCACCGTCTCTGGGCTGGCATGGCGCTGACGGACCAGCCGGTCGGTGAAGAACGCCTGCAAGGTCGGAGCGAGGGCACTCATATTGGCTCCTCGAGGCTGCGCTCCAGGCGTTTGCCAGCCAGGGCTAGCAGCTCTGGCGCGGCGGACAAATACCAATACGTATTGGCGGGATGCACATGGCCGAGGTACGTGGATAGGAGCGGCAAGCGTGCTGCAACGTCGATATCGGCGCGATAGGCGTCAATCACGGTGCGGACGGCGAAGCTATGACGCAGATCGTGGAGGCGCGGCCGACACGCCGTCGAGCGTGGCTGGAGACCGACGTGGCGCACCAGGCGGAGGAAGGTCCAATGCACGTTGCAGTACAGCAGCCGAGTGCCGGCCGTGGAGATGAACAGGCTCGGTGCTGCTGGCCTTTGAAGCAACTGGTCCCGCTGCCGGAGATACCCGTGGAGAGCGTCGAGCGTGGAAGTGTGCAGGGGCAACTCGCGGGACTTGCCGAACTTGGTGAGCCGCACCGTCAGCACGCCGGCTTCGGAGTCGAGATCGTGCCTGTTCAGGCGGATGGCTTCGCCGATGCGCATGCCGGTCACCGCGAGCAGGGCAATCAGCGTTCGATAGGTCAGCACGCGTAGCGGGGAGCGCAGGATCTCTTCCGCGGCCGTCATCAAGGCGACAATGTCGCCGTCCGAGTACAGATACGGCACCGCTCGATGGGACCGCAGTGGCAGCAGGTCGGTGGGCGGCACCTCAATGGTGGGATCGAGGGTGTGAAGGTAGGTGGCGAAGCGCCTGACGACCGTGAGGCGGCCGGCCCACCAGTTCATAGCTCCCTTGGTGGGGAGAGTCGCCCAGGCAATCGCCAGGTCAATGGTGACTCGCTCGCTGGCGCTGGCTTCGACAAAGCCGATGAAGTCGGCGAGCAACTTCTCGGTACGCTGGAGCTTGTATCCCAGCGCCCGCCGCATGCTCAGGTAGTCCTTGAGCGCTGGCCGAAGCGCGATCATGCCACGCCCCCAGCCGGCCACGGGCGTGCCAGCTGCCTCAACGCCTGGTGATCCACCTTGGCGTAGATGGCGGTTGATAGCAGGCTGCGGTGGCGCAGTACCTGCCCGATCTCCCGGAGTGGCGCGCCTGCACGGAGCATCTCGGATGCCACCGTATGGCGGAGACGATGGGCTGCCACTGGCGGAAGGCCGGCCTTACGCGCGGCGCCGAGCACGATGTTGGTCACGCCGCCCGAGGTCAGCGCGCCACGCGGAGCGCGTATGCGTAGGAACAGCCGTCGGCATTCACTGGCAGGACGACCATGCTGCAGGTAGGTGACGATGGCCTGGCCAACATCCACTGGCAGCGGCAGACGTTCGCACCGGTTGCCTTTGCCTCGCACAACGATCTCTCCGCCGCGCCAGTCGACGTCAGCTAGTTCCAGTGCAACGAGTTCGCCGGCCCGCAGGCCCAGACGAACGAGCATCGTCAAGACCGCGAAGTCGCGACTTCCGACTGCGGTGCGCTGGTCACAGCTGGCCAGCAGTTGCCGCACCTGGCCAGACGTCAGTCCTTTCGGGAGGCCGGCGAGCCGAGAACCAGCCACCGCTGGCACCGCTGAGGTCAACGAATGGGCCAACATTCCGTCGACGTGGAGGAACCCTAGGAAGGACCGCAGCGCGCAGACCAGCAGCTTGGCCGAACCAACGCGGCGTCCAGGGGCTTCGGCCACCACAAAAGCCGTGATGTGGCCTGCGACCAGACCCGTGAGCTCGAGCGTCCCGTCCGGCGCCTCGCGTGTGCGCAAAAAGGGCCGCACCATATGGACGTAGCCTCTCGCCGTCGTACACGCCACCCCTCGTTCGGAGGTGAGATACTCGCGATATCGTTCAAGCAGCACCTCTGTGGGAGTCGGCACACGGATCGGCTCCGGCGGCGCCGCACCCAGGTCTCGCAGGTACTCCAGCAGGGGCCTCAGCGCCTTGCGCGACAACCATAGCCTGTAGCCGGCAGCCCGCCTGGCGGTGAGGAACGCATCGCCCACTGTTGCAGTGAGCTCCGCTGCCTCGAGACCCTGAGTCGCCAGCCACCGGCTGAGGTGCGCAAAGAGCCGCAACTGATCGGCCGTAACGTTCTGCGTGTAGCCGACCCGAACTAACTCCGACGCAAACCCGGACACGTACGTCTCAAGCGGCCCGGTCACGCAAACTCGTGACGGGTTACCACCCATATTCGCTCCTTCTCCGAGATCCCTCGGAAGAGGTAAGCGTGGCTCAGGTCGCTCTGATTATGCCGACTTCCTAAGCGGCCAACTGAGTTCGCCGGACGTGGCTGGTCGGCATAATCCGAAGGTCGGCGTAATGGATCCGGCTTTGCTGGTGATCGGTGTCGTCGCCCGGACCTCCTAAATGGACGCGTCCTGGCTGTAGTGCTGCCAGTCCTCGCGCCAGCCGCCCTGGCCTGCGCCACTGGCCCCGTACTGCTCGACCAGCTCGATCGCCCGGAGCCACTTGACACTCTTGAACCCGAGCTGCGTTTCGACCCGCAGCCGCAGCGGCGCACCATGCAAGATCGATAGCCGTTCCCCGTTCATCGCGTAGGCGAGCAGTGTTTGAGGATGCCTCGCCAGCTCCAGGTCGAGCGTCTCGTAGAAGTACCCGGGCCCCTCTGGATCGGGCTCTGACTCCGACTTGTCGTCCATCGCGTGCAGGACCACATAACGTGCCGCTGGCAAAGGTCGACCCTGTTCGAGGACCGCGCGCAGTGGCACTCCGGTCCACTCGGCGAGGAACGACCAACCCTGGATGCAGATGTGCTCGGTGATCTGCGTCTCGGACTCCATGGCAAGCAAGTCAGCGAGCGTCAGTCGCAGGGGCTGATCGACCAGCCCGCGCACCTCGAGCGCCCATCCGCCAAAGTCGTCGCGGGCCAGCGCCTGATACGTCTCATCCTGTGGCGGGTAGCCATTGACACGCGGAGAGGCGGTCACGACCTGGGGCGAATAGCGCTGACGGGACGCCAGGTGGTGAAGCAGCACCCGCTGGAGCGGATCGAGCACACGCTGAAGTGCGTGCTGGACCGAGCGCGGGGAGCCATGTGCAGTGCGCGTGGCCCAGACGTTCACCAGGACCACCAGGACCAGCCACGCCGCCATGATGCCGATCGCGAGCGACTGCTGTGTCGGTGAAGCGGCCCGTTCAACCCCAAGGACCACTGCCGCCAATTCCTCCCCAAGCCCGTGCGCGACGACGAGAGTCACGTGATGCACGATGAAGGACACGAAGGCGACCAGGCCAATGAAGTGGAGGTTGCGCGCCGCCTGGCGCCCACCAAATAGCGACGGATACCAGGGAAAGCGCGCGGCAACGGATGGCGCCATTGCGAGGCCGGTGGCGATCTGGAGCGGCGACAACAAGAAGATGATCGAGAAGTACGCCAGCTGCTGGGCGGCGTTGTACGGGTTGCCGGCTGGCGGAAGCTCGAGGCGCAGATACATCACGATGCTCTGCCAGGCCTGCGGGAAGATGTCCCAGGAGGTGGGAACAAGCCGCCGCCACTCGGGCGTGACGAAGAGCAGCACCACGTAGGTCACGCCCGTCAGGGTCCACCCCAGGACACCCAGGAAATGCCACTGGCGCCCCAGCCCCAGATGCTTGCCACCCGGCAGCGAGACCCATGACGAATAGGCTTCCTGCTCGTCCTTGCCGGTCCAGAACTTGTCGTCGACCATTTGCCGCGGTGTGAACCGAATCCACTCGGTGCCTGGTGTGCAGTCGTCCTTCAGGTACAGCTTCGGGTGGGCAGCCAGGATCTCAATTCCACTCCGGATCAGCAAGGTAATGAACAGGATGTTGAACAGGTGAGTCAGCCGGATCCAGACCGGAAAGCCGAAATCGACACTAGAGTCCACGCTGCATCCCCTTTGCGATGGCGGGGCGCCCTGAGCGCTTCCAGTCCGCCACAACGCCGGGTCGAGCTCGCGCCACGTAGGCGCCGAGCACCAGGCCGTAGAAGATCGCGTAGGCGATGATGCCATTCCAGACCTGATTGGCGAGCCCGAATTCGGGTGCCACCGCCGGGCGGACGAGGCGGAGGATGGTCAAGATGTTCAACTCCCACAGGGCGAGGCCGAAGAGCGTGCCGTACACCAGCAGCAGCGGAGTGCGCGCGCTGAGCTGAAAGGTCACGGCCACGAGCCACACGAAGACGAGTCCGAAGAGGAGCGAGAATCCAACGTGGACTGCCGCCGCCGCCAGCCAGATGAGCACCGGGGAGAAGTTCGGTGCGAATGCCTGCGGCCCCAGTACCACGGAGGCCACCCGCCGGAATGGATCGGCCGGCGTGCCGCCCAGCATCAGCGTGAACACGGTCTCCGCGATGCCGAGGGTGACGGCGCCGGTCGCACCGGCGAGGAGGCCAGTGCGGAGCAGCGTGCGCGGCTGCCAGGCTTCCACCAGGGTGGAGTTGGCGGGGGTCATGGGGCACCCGTTCTGCGTCGGTCCGCGCGCTCGCGCGCCAGATGCTGCTGGGGGTCGTCGAACCGATTTTCAGCTTGCCTCTCGGAATGCCGTGCTGGACCTGGCCATGGAGTTGGCCGGCAAGCTCGTGGTCCATCACACAGTGTCGGACTCGCCGAAGGTGGACTCATCGATTATGGCCGCCAGTGCCCGGGCCGTCAGACCACGTACGGCCATCACCACAGGCGTGTGAAGCGTCGGGCCGTCGAGAGCCCGCAGCGCCCTGACGCGCTGTCCTCCCGTCGCCCTCGGCGCGTGAGCCGCGCACAGACATTTGGAACCGTTTCCACTACGATACTGGAACATGGGACTGGTCGCAAGTGATCGTGCCGTAAAGTGGGGCCAACCCGCGGGGCAGGCCACGTGCTGTTCGGGCCCGGGAACTCGGCCCGCCCAGAGTCACGCGAGCGCCATGAGATAGCCTGCGGCTGGCCCCGGCAAGCGCGGCGCCGGACAGGTCCACTCCACGCCACGACAGCACCATGGTGCTATCTGTTTAGCGCCTCTCGAAG
>DATGEP010000362.1:0-31281 GCA_035310125.1 Ktedonobacterales bacterium | reverse complement strand
CTCATCACTCTACTGTCTCGTAGTGCCGTGCCACGATGGGGTCCACGAACAGGCCGGCGATCTGGGCGCGGTATTCCTGGAATTGCGGGCTGCCCCGGAACGTGACCGTGTGGTGCTCCAGCGTGTCCCACTCAAGCTGCGCGATAAAGTGATTGGGATCCTCGATCTGACGGCGGATGTAGATTGCGCGACACCCTTCGGCCTTGCGGGCAATATCCATGCCGCGCTTCAGACCCGCCAGGAACTCCTCGGCTTTGCCCGGCACCGCGTTGAACTCGGCGATTTCGACGATCATGCGTTTCTCCCTTCGCCGTGTAGAATTATGCATCCACAGCCAGTGCCCAATCTTGCGTGAACGTATGGGTGAGCGTGGCGAGGACAGCAGGGTCGGCCAGCACGATCCCCAGCTCGCGGTTCTCGTCCAGCGATGTGCTGGAGAAGTTTTCTGAGCCGATGAAGGCCAGCGAGCTGTCCGCGACGATCAGCTTGGCATGCATGTATGGCACCACAACATAGCGCACGTGTACGCTGGCTTGCTTCAGCCGGGTTACATCTGGCCCGTAGCTGGACGGGCCGCTCGGCGGCGGCAACAGCACCTCGACCGATACGCCGCGCCGTGAGGCCGCGATGAGTGCGTCCTCCGAGCCAGCGTCGTACATCTCTTCGTCTTCGACGAGCAGCGTATGGCGAGCGCTGGCGATCAGCGCGACCAGTGAATTTCGGGCATTCAGTGGGCTGACGACAAGATGAGGATCTGTGTTGCCGACCGGCACGCGATTCCAATCGGCCTGGAAGATGGCGGCGACCTCGGCCACATCGGCGGAGTTGGTGTCTATCACGCCGTAGTCGCGGTTGGCCCCGGTTCTACTACCACCCAGACCGGACTTACTCAGATTGCATGTCAGAATATAGGCGGTCGCGCCGTCAACGACCAGGGCTTTCTCATGCGTGAAGTGGTATGCCGGATCTGATGGGCGTGCCTGAGCTCCCGCGGCGCTCAGCTCATCCATCACCTGCTGCGCTGAGACATCGCCGCCACCGAAAGGGTGCGGCTCAAGCAGCACGCGCACATCAACGCCGCGAAGAGCAGCATCTTCAAGAGCATGGATGACATTGTGGTCGGTAAGCATGTAGATTTCAACCCAGATGGAGCGATTCGCGGACTGGATGGCATGTAGAATGGGCGCCTCACCAGCATCCGGCTCGACGAAAACCTGCACATCCCTGGCAGCGCATGCGGTCGCAACACAAATAGCTGGCGCAGAGGGGGTCGTCGCGGGGAGCGTCGCGACGGCACCCGTACACGAATCGCGACACGCCGCGCTGGTGCCGGCGGAGCAGCCACTGATAGCGACTACAGCGACGAACAACGCTACAAGCCCCCATCTCCGCATTTGTCTCTGCCTCGACACGCACCGCATTCCACAATCACCGCATAACCCGTGAGCAGTATACTCGCTTTGCCACAGGATGCAAGCGCAAAAAACCGATCCGGTGAAGGAATCCACCGGATCGGTCACGAGAGTCAGCAGTACCCGCGAGCTACGGGTGCAGCGCGATGAAGATTGGCGCGAGCACGAGGGTGATCGTGCTGAGGAGCTTGATAACGATGTGCAGGGACGGACCAGCGGTATCCTTGAAGGGATCGCCGACAGTATCGCCGACGACACTCGCCTCGTGCGCTGGCGTGCGCTTGCCAAGCACTTTCCCGTTCTCATCCTTCAAGTAGCCCGCCTCGATGTACTTCTTGGCGTTGTCCCAGGCGCCACCGCCATTGTTCATGACGAGGGCCATCATGATACCGCCGATGGTCCCGACCATCAACAGGCCGGCGGCCGCTTCGGGGCCAAGGAGCATACCAACCAGGACCGGCATACCTACAACCAGAATGCCTGGCCACACCATCTGTCGCAGCGCCGCGCCGGTACTGATATCCACGCAGCGGGCATAGTCGGGCTCCGCGGTGCCCTCCATGATCTTGGGGTTTTCCTTGAACTGCCGGCGCACCTCCTGAATCATGCCCTGCGCGGCGTTACCGACGGCGCGAATGGCGAGCGAGCTGAAGAGGAAAATCAGCATGGCGCCGAGCAGTGCGGCAATGAACACCGGCGGATTCGCCAGATTGACGTTGTAGCCCCCGCCGACGAGATGGCTGGTGTGGCTTTGCACGATGTCGAGATAGGCGCTGAAGAGCAAGAAAGCTGCCAGCGCAGCGGAGCCGATGCCGTAGCCCTTGGTCAATGCCTTCGTCGTGTTGCCCACGCCGTCGAGCGCGTCCGTGATCTCGCGTACGGACTCTGCCGCGCCGCTCATCTCAACGATGCCGCCGGCGTTGTCGGTGATGGGGCCGAACGTATCCATCGCCAGGATGTAACCAGCGCTCATGAGCATGCCAAGCGTGGCGGCGGCGGTGCCATAGATACCGTAAATGTTCACGGCCGTGCCGATGCCGTGCGGATCGGCCTGCGCACCGAGGTAGTAGGACGCAATGAGCGAGATAGCAATTGAGATGACGGGCAACGCGGTATTCTCAAAGCCGACAGCCAGGCCGGAGATGATAGTCGTCGCGGGGCCAGTCTTGGCCGCTTCGGCAATCTCACGCACCGGACGATGGGTGCCCGAGGTGTAATACTGCGTGATGAAGACGAAAGCGATGCTATTCAGAATGCCGATGAGACCGGCGAGGCTGTAGACCCACCAGTGCGTGCTGCCCGCGGCGTTGCCCAGGAGCAGATACGACACGACGACGATGCCAATCACGGAAAGGACGGCAGTCGTGTAGTAGCCGACGTTGAGCTGGCCCATAGCAATCTCGCCGGGATCTTTACCGCCGGCTTGGCCAGGCTCCTTCACGGCGGATTTGCGTACGACCAGCAGCCCGATCATCGAGCACAAGATGCCGACACCCACCACGACGAGCGGATAGATCACCCAGGCGGCGGCATTGGCAACCTTCGCGCCGATGGCGGCGGCGACGGCGGCGCCAAGAATCATCGCGCCGATATTCTCGGCGGCGGTGGACTCGAAGATGTCGGCGCCACGGCCCGCACAGTCGCCAACGTTGTCGCCCACGAGGTCCGCGATGACGGCGGGATTGCGGGGGTCATCTTCGGGGATGCCGGCCTCTACCTTACCGACGAGGTCAGCGCCGACATCGGCGGCCTTCGTGTAAATGCCACCACCGAGCTGAGCGAAGAGGGCGACAAAGCTGGCTCCGAAGCCGAAGCCAACGATGTTCGTGGGAGTCAGGAGCGGGGTGTTGGTGCCACCAAAAATGATGTACACAATCGTCACACCGAGCAGACTTAGCGAGATGACGAGGAATCCAGAGACGGCGCCCCCGCGCAGAGATACCATCAGCGCATCCCCAAGGCTGCGCCGCGCCGCGCTTGCCACGCGAATGTTCGCGCGCACGGCCACCTGCATGCCGATAAAGCCGGCCAATCCGGAGCAGAAGGCGCCGATGAAGAAGGAGACCGCCGTGCGCAGCCCGATAGCGACGCGACTGTCACCGAAAGCTGTGCCAGTCGAGGGGCTAATGAGGGCGAGAAGAATACCGATGGCGATACCAGCCAGAATTGCCAGCAGTGTAATTGTCCGGTACTGGCGACGGAGAAAGGCCTGAGCCCCGGTAAAGATGGCATCCGAGACCTTGCGCATCTCGGGCGTTCCAGTATCCTTCGCCAGCACCCAGCGGACCAGGTACAAGGCGAAACCGATTGCGAGCAGGCTGGTAATGATCGGTACCGCCAGCCACCACATAATGTTCACGGGTATTATTGCCCTCCTTCACTCGTCAAGGTGAAGCTAGACAACGCTGCTGTGCGTTGAGGCAGGGCCGCGCGAACACACGACAGGCCGGCGCCACCTCGGTCCAGGCTGGACAGGGAGGAAGGTATCCCGCGCCAGTCCAGGATTTGAAACGAGTGACCGGCGTGCTAGTGGAAGCGCTCGCCAGAAGATGCGATGCAACGCGGATAGCCGCCCACGTGCCGTGCAGGTTGTCGCAGACGCTTACATGCTGGGACACATGATGTCACGAGTGTAGCATAGTTTACGATATCGTGACAAGCATTTTCGCCGTGCGGATGTCGGATTTCATCGCGCCGCAGGCTCAGCAATGAGCGGTCTTTTCGTGGCGACAATCACCTGGCCGTCCGGCTGCATCTGTCATGACTGGTGAAGCTCACTCCAGCGGAAGCATTGGACGAGGTGATCGTTGACCATGCCTACCGCCTGCATGAAGGCGTAACAAATGGTGCTGCCGGCGAAGCTGAAATCGAGCCGGCGCAATTCCCGGCTCAGCGCGTCAGACTCCGGCGTGCGCGCGGGCACGTGCGCGGCGCTCGCCCATGTGTTTGGTATGGGCCGGCCACCGACGAACCGCCACACGAAGTCGTCAAAGCTGCCGTAGCGATCCTGAACGGCCAGGAAGGCTCGGGCATTCTTGACGGCGGCGGTGATTTTGGCGCGATTGCGTATGATGCCTGAATTCGCCAGTAGCGCCTGGCAGCGGGATTCATCGTAGCGGGCGATGCGCGCGGGGTCGAAATTATCAAAGGCCAGCGCATAGGTATTGCGCTTGTTCAGGATGGTGCTCCAGCTCAAGCCGGCCTGCGCGCCTTCGAGCAACAGAAACTCGAAAAGGCGGCGGTCATCGTGAACGGGCACACCCCATTCGGTATCGTGGTAGTCCAGCATCAGATGGTTCGCGCCATTGCCGGCCCAGACGCAGCGCTCGCGCATGCCCTCGCGCTCAGGCACCGTGCGCTCAGTGGTGCTCACGATCTTCATTCACTTCATCTATTACGACAGCGCACGCCAGAATCAAGACATCATCCATGCCGGGCAGCACCTCAACGCCATATGTATCGGCGAGGGAAAACCACTGCTGCGAGACGTTAGCGACTGGCTGGCCGTCGCGTATGAACGTATATTCGTGGTTCCATACGTGGCCCTGCACCTCCAGATCGTCCGTACCAGGGATGTCCACTGTGAAGCGCTCCGTAAAGAATGAGAGCTGCTTGCGCACCTCCGCCATCTCAAGTCCGGCGTGGGTAATCTCATAGGTCGGCTGAAAGGACAACATTCGCTGCTGGATGGTAGCAAGCTCGTTGCCCTGGAGGTCCTCAAAGGTGAGGTGATGGCCGAAGGAGAAAATCTGGCCGCGCACGAGAAAGCGGTCCTGCTCGTTCTCGTCTTTGATGGTGAAGTCGCCGCCGAGCGAGAATAGCTTGCGCCGCAGCATGTATCGCATGTGATGACTCCTTGCTCCGCCATGTATCAGTGTTGTAGCCCGATACGCTGCTCTCCGTGCAGCTCACAGAGGGCATCGAGCGCGATGGCCGTGAGCTGCGCCAACTGGCTGAAATGGATCTCGTCGTCTTCGGTGAAGTCGGCGTCGTTGTATTTGTCTGAGAGCTGCAACAGCCCGTAATGGCGTTGATTGTGACCGATCAGCGGGACGGCCAGCCAGCCCCGCATGGGTGGATGCTTCCCAGCTTCGCTCCCGAAGCCCTGCCAGGCGGGATGCGTCTCTAGCTCCGCTTGGGTGAGCCGCATAGGCTTGCCCTCGGTGACCACCAGCGCGTGTATACCAAAACCGGCGGCTGGCGCTCGGTACGCAAACCAGCCGGTGTATTTCGACGAGAGCGAGAACCACTTGCGTGCGTGCTTCCAATCGTCGGAGACGATCAGCGCCGCCGCCGCCTGGTGCGCTCCGATGAGGTTCCGCGCGACTTCGGTTGCCAAACGTAGCGCCTGATCTACGCTCACCGCAAATGGCGTGGGCGGTGTCGTGCCGGCATCGGGCGCCCAGTCGTCGAGAACGGCCACAGCAGCAGCGGTCACCGCATTGTTGCGAGGACGCGACGCGGAGGCTTCTGGTATTGGTGTGTTATCCGACATGCGATTCTCCGTTCAGGAACGGGACGCTATCTCCCCACCACACCACTCTAGCCCATGACCTGGTGCCTCGCAACTACCTGTTCGTCCAGGTCGCATCACCTCGTCACTCCGGCGGGTTTGTCTGGTTTGCATCTGATGTGTTCGCCTCCGCGGCGGCTTGCGAATACTCGGCAGGCGCGAACAGCACCAGCACCGCCAGATCCTCCTCAACCGAGTGGAAATGATGGGAAGCGCGCGCGGGCACAAAGACGGCGCTGCCAGTGGATACCACTGTGTCTTCGTCGCCGACACGGAGAGTGGCGCTGCCATGAAGAACGACATACAGCTCATCTTCTGTATGCGGCTGCTGGCCATCAGTGGCACCGGCGGCGAGATAGTAGATGCCAGCACTCATAGTGGGGACACGCAAGAACTCCAGATATGGGTGAGTCAGCCGTCTGGTCTTCTCGCTCAAGGACTCTACGTCAAATCGCTGCATTGCTTGTTTCTCCCGCATCCTAGCATTTCCCACTTCGAATACGTTCACTGGTCGCTCGGCGGTGGATGGCTGGACTGGAACCGTAGTATACACCCGTTGCCGGCGGTATTTTGCCGTTGCTGCCGACGTGCTGCGTTGTCGTGGCAACCCATTGACGGTTCTTGTGCGATGATGTACCCTGAGATTGCAGAAAGTCAATTTCATATATGAAATTGACGACGGGGCGTAACCGAGGGGGCCGGCATGGACTATCAAGTTCCATCCGTCGAGCTGGCGGCACAGATTCTCAAGCTTCTGAGCCGGAATAAATACAAATCCTGCTCGCTCAAAGACATCGCCGCGAAACTGGGCGCCAGTCCAACGACCTGTCTGCGTGTCCTGCGCACCCTGGAGCGCGAGGAGTTCATCCGGTGTGATGCCGAGACGAAGAAATACAGCCTTGGCCCCTATCTCATTCCACTGGGCAACCGTGCTGTCGAGCTCAACAGCACGGTTGCGCGAGCCTCGGCGGAGATCCAGCGCATCGCGACGCTGACTGGGCTCACCGCCGCCGTTGTGCAGCGCTGGGATGACCGGCTCGTCTACATCGCATCAGCCCAGCCACCAATTGACGACAGTCGCCTCACCCGCATCAGCATTTCCGCTGGCCAGCAGATACCGCTGACGAGCGGCGCCCACGGGCGGTGCTTTCTCGCCTTCGACGACGAGGCGGAGTGGCAGCGACTCCTAGCGGCGGGGATCCGCCCACTCACGCCAAATACCATTACCGATCCGCAGCGATTCGTGGAGACGCTGCGCGAGGTTCGGCGCCGTGGCTGCGCCATCTCGCATGGGGAATTCCACGCGGGCATGTCCGCCGTAGATGTGCCCATCTTCGATAAGACTGGCGCTATCGAGCTGGTCATCGCATGCATGTATGTCACCTCGCAAATGGATGAGTCCCGGCTTGCCGAGCTTGTCTCCCTCCTTCTCGCTACATCGCGCAAGCTCTCAGAGTGGAGCGGATATACCGCTCGCTGGAGCAGCGAGCGACCGGAGCGAACAGTCCTGGCTTGAGTCGAGCTCACGAATGCGTCGCGCCGCTGGCGGCGCCCGCTAGCACGAGCGCGTTGATCGCGCGGGAGGACACGATGGACTTCACGTTGGCGCCTGAAGAGAAGATGATCCAGCAGTCCGTGCGTGAATTCGTGAGGCGTGAGTTGATTCCGCTGGAAGGTGACGTGCTGCGTAACGAGCGCGAGGGACGCCCAGGTCTGGTGCCGGAGCAGGCGCACGAGCTGCAAATGAAGGCGAAGCGACTCGGCTTTTGGGGCATCAATACGCCAGAAGAGTACGGCGGCGCGAACCTGGGATCGCTGGCTACATGTGTCGCCCTCATAGAGCTTGGGCGCACGTTCGTCCCATTCAGCTTCGGGGGAGCAGCCGATAACATTCTCTACCACTGCAATGAGGAGCAAAAACACCGCTACCTGCTCCCTACTATTGAGGGCACACGCCGCTCGTGCTTTGCGCTCACCGAGCCGGGCGCCGGATCGGACGCCGGCAATATTCGGATGTCAGCGGTGAAAGACGGCAATGAGTGGGTGCTAAACGGCGAAAAGATCTTCATTACCAACGGTAACGAAGCCGATTTCGCAATGGTGTTCGCCGTCACCGACAGAGAGAAGGGACCGCGCGGCGGCATCACGTGTTTCCTGGTGGACCGTGAGATGGGATGGCATTCTGACCGTATCTCTACCATGGGAGAATGGGATCCCGCTACGCTCATCTTCGAAGATGTGCGCGTGCCGGAGGCGAACATTCTCGGCGAGCTTGGACACGGCTTCGACCTCGGCCTGCGCTGGATCGGCGCGGCACGCTGGGCGATTCCGGCGCGTGCGGTCGGCGCGGCGGAGCGCCTGTTGAATATGGCCATCGAGCATGCCAGAAACCGCGTGACATTCGGCAAGCCCATCGCGGATCGCCAGGCGATCCAATGGATGATCGCAGACTCAGCGGTCGAGATAGAAGCTACACGGTGGATTACGCTGCGGGCGGCGTGGATGGCCGATCAGGGTCTCGACAATCGGCATCAAGCGTCTATGGCAAAGCTCTACGGCGCGAACATGGCGAACGAGGTCGTTGATCGCGTCCTCCAGATTCACGGTGGCATGGGCTACACCAAGGAGCTCCCGATCGAGCGGTGGTATCGCGAGATGCGCGTCTTCCGCATCTTCGACGGTACCGACGAGATTCAACGCTTCATCATTGCCCGTAACCTGCTCAAGGGGCATGTGAAAGTCGGCGAGGACTAGCATACGCTGTCGCCTGCTTGACATGTACATCGGATTCTGTAAACAATACGGGACATGACGAATCAGTCATATTTCCCACCCAAAGAGTGCTGGTAACCTACCTATCGGCTTTCGCGGCGCGAGGAGGAGGCGATATGCTGGCAGTCCAGGATATCGAGGTCACGTATCAAGGCGTCATTACCGCCGCCCGTGGCGTCTCCATCGAGGTGCCAGATCGCGGCGTGGTGGCGCTGCTGGGGGCAAACGGCGCAGGCAAAACAACCATCCTGCGCGCCATTTCGGGCATGCTCGGCATCCATGGCGGACGTGTCACACGCGGTGCGGTGCTTCTCGACGGCCACCCTATTACCGCGTTGGATGCCACACGGATCGTACGGCTCGGCATTGCTCAGGTGCTTGAAGGTCGCCGCCTCTTTGCGCAGCTAACCGTCGAGGAGAATCTGCGAACCGGGGCGCTTGCCTCCCGCGATGCCGCCGCTGTGCGGCGGGCGTATGACCGCGTGATGGACCTCTTCCCCGTGCTGCGTGAGCGCCGCGATAGCCCCGCCGGCTACCTCTCCGGCGGCGAGCAGCAGATGGTTGCCATTGGTCGCGGCCTGATGGCCAGCCCACGGCTGCTGTTGCTTGACGAACCATCGCTTGGGCTGGCGCCGTTCATGGTTCAGCAAATTGGCGCCATCATCGGCGAGATCAGTGCGAGCGGCACCGCGGTGCTGCTGGTGGAGCAGAACGCCCAGATGGCGCTTGCCCACGCGACGCACGGCTACGTGCTTGAGACTGGCAGAGTCGTGCTGGACAAGCCTGCCACCGAGCTGTTGCGCGATGAAACCGTCCGCACATTCTACCTTGGCCTGCACGAGGGCGGCGAACATTCCAATTTCGCCGCGCTGCGCCAGAAGCGACCGGAGAGGCGGTGGACAATATGAGTGCGACACAGGCCGAGCCGCATCCGCTTCTATCTGTTACTGATGTCACGGTGCGGTTCGCGGGCCTCACGGCGCTGGGTGATGTCTCGTTCGATGTGCGGGCTGGCGAGCTTTTCGCGGTCATCGGTCCCAACGGTGCTGGCAAGACCTCACTTTTCAATGTGCTCTCTCGTGTCTATCAGCCAGCTTCAGGGCGTATCACATTCGATGGGCGCGACCTCCTGCGGTTAAAGACGCATCAGATCGCCGCCGTCGGAATCGCGCGAACGTTCCAAAACCTCGGCCAGTTCCCGCATACGACCGTGCTGGACTATCTCCTGCTGGGCCGGCACATCCGCATGCGTAGCGGCATCGTGCTCGGAGGCGTGTATTTGGGTCCAGCGCGAGCCGAGGAGCGCGAAAACCGCGCATATTGCCAGCGCCTGCTGGAGCTGCTGGATCTCGCGCGTTACCGCGATCAGCCGCTCGGCAGCCTGCCATTCGGCTTGCAGAAGCGCGCCGATCTGGCCCGCGCCCTCGCGGCGCAGCCACGCCTACTTTTGTTGGACGAGCCAGTGGCAGGCATGGGTCTGGATGAGTCGCAGGACCTCGCCGCCGTGCTGCTCGATATCAAAGAGCAGCTCGGTATCACGCAGATTCTTGTCGAGCATGACATGGCCATGGTTATGGGCATCGCCGACCATGTGCTCGTGTTGGATTTTGGGCGTGTCATTGCGCGGGGCGCACCCGCCGAGGTGCAGGCTAACCCAGATGTCATCAAAGCCTACCTTGGCGATGACGCGGGGAGCGCGGCGCCGGAATCAGCACGCCAGAGTGACATCGCCGCGATAGATGCCGGCAGCTGAGAGGGGAGGGATACATGGCGAACTTTATTCAGCTGGTCTTTGCTGGTCTCTCGCTGGGTTGCATCTACGCGCTGGTCGCGCTCGGCTTCACGATTATCTTCAAGGCCAGCGAGGTCATCAACTTCGCCCAGGGCGAGTTTTTGCTGGTGGGCGCATTTATCGCCTCCGCCGGCGTCTTCGACTGGCATCTCAACTTCTTCGTCGCGGTCCTGCTCGCCATCGTCGTCACGGTGCTGATTGCGCTGGCCTTTGAGCGCTTCGCCCTGCGCCGCATGATCGGCCGGCCGGTCTTCTCCATTGTCATGATCACCATCGGCCTGGATGTCATTCTGCTGCACGGCGTCATCGTGAAATGGCCGCAAGGTAATCGTTCGCCGGCCACCCCGTTCCAGTTCGTGAGTGGTATTGATATCGGCGGCGTTCATTTCGGCGCCACCGACCTCGCGACCATCGCCGTCACTTTCGCAGTCTGCGCGATTCTCTACGTCTTCTTTCGCTACACTCGTTACGGACTGGCGATGCGAGCCACCGCGCTGGACCAGGAGGCGGCGCTGGCAATAGGCATCAATATCCGCACCGTCTACGCGCTGGCGTGGGGGATTGCCGCGGCCATCGCGACGATTGGCGGGGTCTTTCTTGCGATGAATCAGCCGACGTTTGACGCCACGCTCGGCGGTATCGCGCTGGCGGCTTTCCCAGCCATCATCCTGGGTGGGCTGGACTCGATACCCGGCGCGGTCGTCGGCGGCATCGTCATCGGCCTGACCGAGGTGCTCACGCAAGCCTATCAGAGTAGTTTCGCTGGCTTCCTGGGCACCAACTTCTACACGATCGCGCCTTACCTCTTGATGATTCTTATACTGCTCGTCCGACCATACGGGCTCTTCGGCACACGAAAGGTGGAGCGTGTATGAGTGCGTCCGCGCCCGTCGCCACTCCGGCGCAGGCTGCCGCGCCGCGTGGGTCGCTGCGCTCTACGCGCGGCCGCGCCCTTATTCTGGCCGGCCTGATCATGCTGGGTCTCGTCTTTCTCTTCGGCGGCGATACCTGGCTCTCGGTTCTCGATTACACCCTGGTCGCCGCCATCGCGACGCTCGGCCTCAATGTGCTCACTGGCTATGCGGGGCAGATTTCGCTCGGCATCACCTTCTTCATGGGTGTCGGTGCCTATACCGCCGCCTGGCTGGGAGGCGATCCGCCAGTGTTAAAAGGCGATCCCGCCGGTCTGGGTCTCTCTTTCCTCATCTGGCTCCCCGCCGCCGGTATCGTCGCCGCGCTCGCCGGTGCGCTCATTGGCCCCACGGCGCTGCGTCTGAAAGGCTTTTACTTGGGAATCGTATCGCTCGCCCTGGTCTTCATCGGCTACTATCTCTTCCTCAACGTGCGCGGCATCACCGGCGGCGCGCAAGGGCGGTCGTTCCCCGCGCCGGGCTTCGGCAGCTTCTCGTTCGCCAGCCCAGTTCCCGTTTTCGGCGTCCAGCTTACGAGCAATCAACTGTACTTCCTGCTGCTGTTGGTGGTGCTGGCGGTGTCGTCGGTCTTCGTTGGCAACGTCATGCGCTCGCGGGCCGGTCGCGCGATGCGGGCCGTGCGCGACAACGAAGCGGGTGCGGCCATCATGGGCGTCAATCTGTTTGAAGTCAAGATGGGCGCGTTCATTCTGTCGTCGTTCCTGGCCGGCGTCGCGGGAGCCCTGCTGGCCTCGTATCCCGGTTTTGCCGCCCCCAACACATGGAATCTTGTCCTCTCCATTCAGTTCGTCGCCGCCATTCTCATCGGCGGCGTGGCCAGTGTCTGGGGGTCCATCCTGGGCGCGGTCTTCGTCTTCGCGCTCCCTCAGGTACTCGAAACGCTCTCGCAGACGCAGAGCGCCAGCTCCGGCGGCATTGCGAGCGGCGATTTGAATGCCATCATCTACGGTGCGCTCATCATCGCCTTCCTGCTTTTTGAGCCGGCGGGCATGATTGGCCTCATCCGCCGGGGCCAGATGCTGCTCCGGCGTTTCGACGACCGGCGGAAAGGAGGGCAGCCAGCCAGAGTAGTGGCGTCATCGGAGTCTGAGTCCCAACTCGATGTCGAGAGCAGCAAGCTGTAACGGCGCGTGGACGCCGCCCGGCCGATTGAGCGGTGCGTACTGGGCACACCGAGCCGCTTCAGGTTGCATCGTCCATCATCCGTTCTTTCATGCCCAGCCTATCCAACGGAGGAACTCATGGCGACTTCTACGGCGCTCCGCACGCGCTCTCGCGTGCTTAGTGTCTTCGCGATTGCGAGCCTGTTTAGCCTGCTACTGGCCGCCTGTGGTGGTGGCGGTGGTGGTGGTGGCATCAAAACTGATGTCGGAGTGGATACCTCCACCAAAACGATCAATCTTGGCATCCTCACGCCACTGTCGGGGCCGGTCGCGGCGCCTATCGGTGTCCCGCTGACCCAGGGCATCGAGGTCTACTTCAAGTCGCTCAATGATCGCGGCGGCATTGACGGCTATAAAGTCCATCTCATCGAGAAAGATACCATGTACAATCCGCCGACACAGGTGGAGCAGTACAACGCGATCAAAGGCCAGGTGCTCATGTTCGCCGAAAGCTTGGGCACGCCGACAACACAGGCCATCAAAGACCTGGTCAATCGGGACAAGATCCTCGTCACGGTGGCCTCGCTGGACTCCTATCTGGCCCGGCAGCCCTATATGGTCATGGTCGGCACACCGTACCGCCTTCAGGTCGAGAACGCCTTCGATTACGTCGTCAAACAGCCCGGCGTGACCAGCCCCAAGACTGGCCTCATCTATCAGGACGACTCCTACGGGCAGGACGGCCAGACCGGCTACACCGAAGCCGTGGCTGCTTATCACCTGACGGATGTCGGCCAGGCATCGTATGAGCTGACGGACACGTCGTTCGTCTCGCAGGTCGCGAAGATGAAACAAGGCGGCGCGCAGTACGTGTTCCTGACCGCCATTCCCACCGTCGCGGCCAAGGTCATTGCCACCGGCTATCAGCTCGGCTACACCCCGCATTGGATCATGCAGAGTCCTGCCTGGTCACCGCTGCTGCTGGGAAATGCCAGCCTCGCCGCACTGCTGGAGCATACGACCTGGGTGATGGGCCAGGGCGCTGCCTGGGGCGACTCCAGCAAGCCGGCCATGGCGCAGATGCTGAGCGACGTCCAGAAGTACCAGCCGGACGAGCAGCCGAATGGCTACTTTGAATATGGCTACTCCGAGGCCATCGTCACGGCGGCCATCTTGAAGAAAGCCGCCGACAGCGGCGATCTGACGCGAGCCGGCGTGGTCAATGCCTTCAACTCGCTGGGCACCGTAAACATGGGCGGTCTGCTGCCCGACATACACTATGGCTCATCGCCCAACCAGCGCGTGCCCTCTCGCGACAGCAGCGTCTACACCATTGATCCCACCGTGCCCGGCAACGTGAAGGACATCAGCGGCGACTTCACTGGCACCGCCGCCCAAGCCTCCCAGTTCTGAGCCTCGCACGATGGCGGCAATCTGGGCGGAATGCCCACCGTGGTGGCGACGACACGCGTCGCCACCACGGCATCTGTGCTGCTCTAGGTGCGATTCCTGTTTCACGATAGAGCTTTCATCGTGTATCCATCTCAGGCAGTTATCGCCAGATAGGCGATACCAGCTTCAGGCCGGTGGCGTCGCATCAAGCCACTGAGCTTGTTGGCCAGACCGAGGAGGCGGCGCGTCAGCCCATATTTCTTGCCAATGGCGGCTTCGGCGATGTCAATCTCGCGCGGGTCTGTTACGATGCGCGCCCGGCCGTCAAAAAACGGGCCTGTGACCGCGCCGCGCAGCGTACAGGCGGCAAACCGCACCTGCTGGTTGTTGTGGATACGCTTGACTTTGCCCGCCGTGGCATCGGAGTAGACATACAGTGTCGTCCCCACCTGAGCAAACCAAACCGGAGTGGCAACCTCAGCGCCAGTTCTCCGATAGGTCACCAGACTGATGTACCGCTCATGTGCCAATGGGGCGAGCGGAGGGGTCTGGATAGAAGCTGCCATAAACACCTCCCAAAATTCCGTCAATGCGTTTGCGCGTACGAACGGTTAGACGCATCTACCAACAGAGTAAAATAAAAGAACCGACGCTCAGGCTCCCTGCGTATGAGTCGCCGTCGCACAGTTCTCCAACAGATCGAGCACAGCGCGCAGGCGCCCGCTCACCGCGGCGAAGTCGAGCCGGTAGTAGACCTCCTGGGCGACCTTCTCGCTGCGCAGAATATGCGCGTCTTTGAGCACCTTGAGGTGATGCGAGATGGCCGGGCGACTCAGATGAAAGTTGGCCGCGATATCCCCCACATTCAGCCGGTCATGGTCAGCCAGCAGAAAGATGATCTCTAAACGCATCGGATCGCCCAGGCCAGTGAACAGGCGTATCACGTCTTCTTTGTCGAGCATTGTGGTATCCATGTAAATGCGTTTGTGTGTTTGAACATTTCTACATATCAACGTATCACGCGCGGGAACGAGCCGTCAAGGCGCGCGAGCAATCCGTAGCATCTCACGCGGCACAGCTACAAAGCGGCGCCCTACCCACAGATGGACAGGGCGCCTGCCTACATGCGCTGATTACTTTGCCAGCGCTGGCTCTTCCGGCGTGCTGAGTGGCTCTGCGGTACGCGCAAAGGATACGCGCCGTGTGCCGGGAACACGCTGCGCGAGCCCCGTCACCAACAGCGGCAGCGCAAGCGTCGCGTCCGTCGCGAGCGCGACATGGTGATCGCCCGGCGCAACAGCGTCGAGCGCGCCCATTGTCACACTGGCGCTGAGCGTGGTCGCGGCGAGACCTAGTGCGGGAGCCACATCGCGGGCCTGAGCCAGCAGCGCGTCCGCCGCGCCCGCGCCCACTCGCACCATGCCCAGGCGCGGACGCTCAGCCAGCAGACCAGCCAGCGCCACCACATCCGCGGACACATCAACCGGCACTGACGCACCGCTCATTCGCGCGGCGAGGAGAATGGACCCGACAGCGCCGGTGCTCAGATCGGGCGCGAAAACGGGTACGCCAGCATGCGCCGCCGCCTGGAGCAATCCTTTTCGCGGCGCGCGGGTGGGTAGCGTTTTACCCAACACGCACCAGAAATCGGCGCTGGTCTCCACGGCACTGGCATCGAGCGTTTTTACGAAGCCAGCCAGGAAGGAGCGTGTGCGCTCGATGCCCTCATCTGACGCGATGACACGCTCGCCGTCCAGGTAGTGCTCGTAGCCCAGCGCTTCATACAGATCCGCAAAGAGATCTGCTCCGCTGGCAACAACCACATCCACGTAGCGATGCTCGACCGCATAGACCAGCAGCTCGCGCATACCAGAAGCGATAACCGGCGACGAGAGCGCCAGCGCAATGGTCGTGTCGGCGTCGCGCGCGAGCTGTTCCCACAGTGCGAGACCGCGCCCCGTCTTGCGACCCTCGCCGCCCGCCGCGCACAGCTTATCAAGCAGACCGCTGATCGAAGCCGTCGGATTGCCTTGCACCGGCTGCGTCGGCGGCAGCGTTCGTCCATCCGCGCACACCAGCGCATCGCCGCCAAGGGCGACAATCTTCGCGCCGCTGCGCCCACCGCGCTCGTCCACTACGTCCGTAACATGCGCGCCATACGTTCCGTAATCGGGCATGTTGCCATACTGCGGCCAGATCATCTGCCCGGCACTGGCATGCGATTCAGCGGCAACGTCCACGCGGCGAGCGGTCGCCGCGGCGCGGTCCGGGAGCAGCGCGCTGGCAAGCTCATCAGGCAGCGCCGGCTCTTTGCTCACGATACCAGCGGCGAGTCGCGCATCGGCAGCGGCGATCAGCTCATCAGTCGCACCGTGCTTGCCGTGGTGTGGCCCGCGGAAGGAGAGGCCGCGTTGTACGAGCATGCGGTCCATCTCACGCACGTCGAAAGCGTTTTTGATGTACTCGATGGCCTTCTCATGGTCGAAATTCTTGCAGGAGAAGATGTCCATCGTGAAGTAGTCAAGCTCGGGGAAGGTGTGGATGGCGATGTGGCTCTCGGCAATCACGACAAGGCCGGAGACGCCGGAATACGCGGGATCGGGGGCCTGGTACTCGAACATGTATGGGCCGCCGATTTTGGTCATGCCGATGGCGGTGGGGTATTCACTGAGGACCTGCTCGACCAGAATGCGGTCGGCGAGCTTACGGGTATCGCAACGGGAACCGTCAATAATGAGATGTGGTCCGAACACTAAACGCTCCTTCACACGGTCGCACGACCGCTAGCTGTCTCCGCTCTGGAAACAGGCAATGTACCAGCTCAAGTAGGTGCCCACGAGGGTTCCGCGCCCGCTCGTTTCGGAGCGCAGTGTACCGTCGGTACTCATACAATGCCTTTCTGTCCATCGAGCTCCCTGCCCAAACGACTCTCTCCTCATTGTGGGAGGGCCGCGAAGCGCCGGCGTGGCGGTTCGAGGAGGCGGCTCGACGTAACGGGACTACGTGAGGAGAAATCTCCTCCGCAACTCAAGAAATATACGTGTCATGGGAGTGAAAGTCAAGCCGAGGTAGAGGGGCTAGCCCGGCGCCGAGAGATGATCGTGGCAACCGAGATATCCAGCCGTAGCGGCGACCCGTGAACGCTCTACTCCACCGCGCCCCGAGATCGTCCTTGACCAGTGTCGAGTGCCGCTGCTATACTCGCGACGCTGATTTCCTCGCGGGCGAAAGGAGAGCACGCATGATGCCGCCAATAGTCTACCCGGCTCCCACTTGCACGGAGTGCGGCTTGGAGTCCTCCGGGCGCTGCCCTACATGCCACCATAGCCTCTGTCTGGACCACTTTGGTCTTGACGATCACCAGCCGTGCGCGCGCCATCGTGCCGAACATGCGGGCGAATATCGCTGCTACGTCTGTGGCGCGCCGGTTCGCCCTCAACAGTGGTCCAGCGCCGTATTCGCGCACTATATTGATTCGAGCAGATGTGCCGGCTGCCATCGCTACATTTGCGACACGGAGCACACCCACTACCGCACCGAAGCCATATCGCTCGCCAGGGATGGGCTGCGGAGCCACAGGTATCATGTGATCCAGCGGTATTGCGCTATTTGCGCGCCGTTACGTCGGTTTGGCGGCTTGTTGGGTGCTAGCGGCATCCTCGCGGGGCTGTGCGCGATTGCTGCCACGGCATTCATCCTGCTTTTCCGCTGATCGAATGCGCTCTCGGCATAGGGGCGGCGCGGCGAAGCATGTGAGTCAGCCGTACGAAAAGGAGACAGCCGTGGCCGATACTGAACGCATATTCCGACAGCCAGATATCACTGCGGTGGTCGGTCGCTACCACACACAGATAAGCAAAGGGTTGCGCGATACGGTGGAGTCGGTGCGCGCCTCTCTCTTTCCAGCCGCATTCGCCGTTCCGCTGCTCGACAGCTTCTATGGACAAATTGAGTATCACCTCGGCTGGCGGCATCCCGATCTGACGCGTGCGCGTACACATCCTGGTAAACTGCTGCGCCCTACCCTGCTACTGCTTGGCTGCGAGCTGGCGGCAGGGAGCGCCGGATTGGACGCGGACGCGCGCTCCGAATGTGTGCGCCGGGCCATACCGGCTGCCGTGTGTGTAGAGCTGATCCACAATTTCTCCCTCGTTCACGACGACATCGAAGATGGCGACGAGGAGCGCCGCCACCGTCCGACGCTCTGGAAGCTCTGGGGCGTCCCACAGGCAATCAATACTGGCGACGGTATCTTCTCCATCGCGCGCGCCAGCCTGTGGCGCCTGGTGGACGAAGGAGTGGATCCAGCGGCAATCGTACACCTGGCGGCTCTCGTTGACCGCACCTGTATCGAGCTGTGCGAGGGGCAGTTCCTTGACATGACCTACGAAGGGCGCCGCGACATCACGGTGAACCTCTATCTGGAGATGATTGAGCGTAAGACGGCATCGCTTATGGCATGTGCGCTCGAGATGGGCGGCATCCTTGGCGCACCGCAAAACCATGCGCTCGCGAAGCGACTGGCGGAGTTCGGGCGCAGGCTCGGGATGGCCTTCCAGCTACGCGACGACTTGCTAGGCATCTGGGCGCGCGAGGAAGAGCTGGGCAAAACGGCCGCGGGTGATCTACGGCGCAAGAAGATGAGCCTTCCTGTCATTGCCGCGCTCGAAACAGCACGCGGCGAGGACCTCGACTTCCTCTCACGCATGTACACTAACAGCAGCTTGGCGAGCGATGAGCAAATCAAGGAAGCGCTGGCAATACTGGCACGCACTGGCGCACGCGACCGCGTGCGCGCGGCGCTCATAGAGCAGGGCGCGATGGCTCGCGAAGCACTGGACGCTGCCGCAGAGGGAGCTCCCGATGCCCGCGAAGCGCATGAGCTTCTTACCGCCCTGCTGGATCTGGTGGTTGCCGCCGCGGGTGATCAAGCCAGCACGACGGCGACTTGAAAGGCTGTATTGTTTCTTCTGCCGGCTGGTATGAAGCGATGACACGCCGTCGTTTGGCGTTGCCAACCCCAGGTGATACAATGTGCCAGCGTGGCGCTGGAAGCGGCGCCGATTCTTGGGCCAACCGCGAGTTCGCGGCAGATGTCGCCAGATGCCCCGGCTGGCCGCATGATGTTAGGTTGACGAGTATAATGGGCGCTCCTACGTAGTGCCGAGGTGGACAATCCAAAGGGGGCGATGGCACAATGTCTGGTCACTCAAAATGGCAACAGATACGACGCCAAAAGGGCGTAAACGATGCCAAGCGTGGACAGCTTTTCACCCGTCTGGGTCGTGAGCTTGTCGTAGCGGTACGTGAGGGTGGCGGGCCGGACCCCGATGCGAATTTCCGTCTGCGTATGGCAGTCCAGCGTGCTCGTGCGGCCAACATGCCGATGGACAACATTGACCGCACCATCAAGCGCGCGGCGGGCGCCTCTGATGGCGCGTCGCTGGACGAGATAACGTATGAGGGCTACGCTCCCGGTGGCGCCGCCGTGATGGTGCAGGTCATGACCGACAACCGTAACCGGACGGCCGCCGATATTCGCAACGTCTTTAACAAGAATGCTGGCAACCTCGGTGAAGTTGGCTGCGTTGACTGGATTTTCGAGCCGCGTGGAAGCATCGAGATCGAGCTCGGCAAGCACGATCCCGATGAGCTTTCGCTGGAAGTTATTGACCTGGGAGCCGAAGATATCGAGCCGTACCAGGAAGGCGACGAAACCCTCACGATCTATACTGAGCCGTCACAACTCGAAGCGGTGCAGAAGGCACTGGATGCCAAAAAGTTCACGATTGTCCGCGCGGAGAACTCCCTCCTGCCGAAGACCAAAGTAAAGCTTGGCGAGAAGGAGGCCATGCAGGCGCTCCGGTTGATTGACCGGCTCGAAGACCTGGAAGACGTACAAAACGTCTATACCAACGCTGATATCTCCGACGAGATCGCCGAAAAGTATTCGAGTTAAGCGGGTGTCACCCACTCCAGCGAAGACGAAGATCGCTCGGCCCCCACGCCGCGCCCTGGGCATTGACCCAGGTACGGCGCGGCTGGGCTATGCCGTTATCGAGGAGCAGCGTGGATCGCTTGCGCTGCTGGCTTGCGGCTGCATCGAGACACCTTCAGGTCAGCCGATGCCGGCGCGCCTGTTGCGGCTCTTTGATGCGCTCTCTGCGATTGTACACGAGTACGAGCCGGGCGAAATGGCTATCGAAGAGCTGTTTTTCGCCAAGAACGTTACAACAGTCATAAGCGTTGGCCAGGCGCGTGGAATCGCGCTGCTGGTGGCCGGCCAGGCGGGACTTGCGGTGAGCGAGTATAAGCCGATGCAGGTGAAGCAGGCGGTACACGGCTATGGCCTTGCCAAGAAAGATCAGGTGGGCGAAATGGTGCGGGTACTGCTTGGTCTTTCAGCCGTGCCCAAGCCTGATGATGCCGCCGACGCGGCGGCCATCGCCATTTGCCATCTGCATACCATGCGTATTCAGGAGCTTTCATGATTGCGGCGGTTCGCGGACGACTTGAGGGGAAGACGCTGGATAGCGCCTTTGTCAATGTGAGCGGTGTGACATTGCGCGTCTCCGCGCCGCTGGGCACGCTCGCTAAGCTAGATGTCGGCGAAGCCGTGCATCTGCATACGTATCTCCTCGTGCGCGAGGATGTGCTGGCGCTCTATGGCTTTGCGACGAGCCAAGACCGCGACATGTTCGAGCAGCTCCTCTCCGTCGGCGGGGTGGGGCCGCGCGTCGGTCTGGCGCTGCTCTCCGGCCTTACCGCTCAGCAGGTCTACGAGGCCGTTCTCACCGAAGACCTCACACGGCTCACACAGGCGCCCGGCGTCGGTCGCAAGCTAGCGGCGCGCCTGGTGCTGGAGCTGCGTCCGCGCTTCGAGAAGATGGCGCCGCTCTCCGGCGGACCCATCGCGATGCCAACCTCGCCGGGCAACCTGCGGGCACAGGTGATCGAGGCGCTGACCGGGCTGGGCTACACGCCCGCGCAGGCCGCCGCCGCCGTTCGCACGCTGCCCGACGACGCCACGGGCAGCCTGGAAGACCTCCTCATGCGCGCCTTGCGCAATCTGGCGGCGGAGTAAGTAGGCGTCTATGTTGCGTGCGCCAGTTGAATGGGATCGGGGATGCCGCGAGACATCAGACGATAAGGCGCACCTATTCGTCGTCACTCTCAGCTTCCGCCGCCGCGATGCAGGCCGCCTCGCGCGCGGCCACCGCCTCTCCGACACGCCGCACGTAGTCTGTTACCTCGCTCGCATCATAAAGGTCATGCGGTAGGCGGAAGAAGGCGCGCTCATCGTCCTCGCTATGGTGGGAGATCCAGCGGGCGATGATGTTGATCTGGTCTACTTCCGCCTTGCCCACCCGGCCCGGCGGAGCGCCCATCTCCGCCGCCAGCGCCGCCAGCGCCCGTAAGTCCTCTTCGAGTCGCTCCGGTGCATGGGGAGTTCGCCGCTGCGCCGCCAGCCGTCCGTGCCGGATCAAGTACAGCTCCAGGTGCTCCGGCTCGGCGGATGGATAGACAATCAGCAGATTGTTGGCCTCCACGGCGCCAGTGACGAGCCGCTGGCCCAGCAGCACCTGATCGGCGCCCCTGAGCGCGTCGCGCAGCCGCGCCGCGCGCTCGAAGTCCTGCCGTGCCGCCGCCTCGAACATCTCACGCTTGAGCCGGTCAATCAGGTCGTCGCGCTCGCCCCCCAGGAACGCGCAGGCTTCCTCCACCGCCGAGCGGTATGCCCGCTCAGCTTCATCACTCAGCACACCGCGACAAGGTGCGGGGCAGCGTTTCAAGTGATACCGTAGACACGGCTCGCTGGGGGGCGCTTGCGGCGGCAATCCTTTCGTACAGGTGCGGATAGGAAAGACTTTCTGAATAAGCTCCAGTGTCGCGTCTACGATGCGCCCGCTGCGGAATGGGCCGAAGTAGCGGGCGCCGTCCGCGCTGACCTCGCGTGTGGCGTAGAAGCGCGGATACGCATGCTGCACATCTACCTTGATGAACGGGTAATGCTCATAGTTACGTAGTTGCACATTGTAGCGCGGCTGAAGCTGCTTGATGAGCTGCGACTCCACCAGTAGCGCTTCCAGCTCGGAGCCGAGCACGCGCGTCTCGATGTCTCGCACACTTTGCAGCAGTCCATCCATCTTGCGCGTGTAGCCAAGTGGCTGGCTATAGTACGAGGCAAGCCGGTCACGTAAGCACTTCGCTTTGCCGACGTAGATGACCTCACCAGCTTCGTCTTTCATCAGATAGACACCTGGTTGCGTCGGGAACTTCTGGCGCCACGCGGGATTGAGATACATGCTGCCGGTGGGCCGGCCAGCCTGGCTCCGTCCGTGCGCGGGCGCGACGCCATCCAGCACGCGATACAAGTCCTCAAGCGTCTGGCAGCCTTCTTCACGGGCGCGGGCCAGCAGCAATAGAAACACCTTCGCGGTGATCTGCGCGTCGGGCAGCGCTCGGTGACGGGTGCTCACGGGGATGTGCAGCGCCGCCGCGACGCGATCCAGCCCAGCGCGACGCATGCCCGTGAGGTAGCGGCGCGCGAGGGCGATGGTGTCAACTCCTACTGTCGGAAAGGCAGGCGAGATACCACAGCGGTCGGATTCGTAGCTCAGGAAATTGAGATCGAAGCCTATGTTGTGGCCGACAATGGGTCGCTCGGCGATGAAGTCACGCAACCGGGGCAACACCGCCGCCGCTTTGGGAGCGCGACCCACCATGTATGGACTGATGCCGGTGAACTGCGAGATGAATTGCGGGATGCGGCGCTCAGGATTGATGAGCGCGCGAAACGTTTCCGCCGGCTCGCCTTTACGCACCACGACAGCGCCGACCTCGATCAGCCGGTGGCGGCCCGGTGCGAGTCCCGTCGTCTCGACATCCAGGACGACGAACTCTACATCATCGAGTGAGCGTGCGCCGGCATCCCACGCCGCCAGCCGCCAGGCGCCCAGATCGTCGCGCGTGAAAAGAGGCGAGGCGCGCAGCAGTGGATCTACCAGCAGCGACCACGGCGAAACGGCGCTGGCCGTGAGCGCCACACCGCCGAAAATATGGCGCGCCAACTCGCCGGTCGAAAGGGGCTCGCCGCGCTCTAGCAATAGGTCACGGGCGCGGCGCAACAGCTCACTACTTTGGGGTTGCGTCTCGCCTTCGTGCGGTACGACATCTGTCTGGGCGGGCATGTCCCCTACATCCGGTGTAGTGGTCTCGTTGAGCGACGGACGTAGAGCGTCAATCTTGTGTGTCCGGCTCACCGCGCTGTATCCCTTTCGACGGCATCCCGCTCACGAGTGCGCAACGCCCTGGTGCGGAGGACAATAGCACAAGCGTTCGAGCGCGTCAATGCGCTAGGCGGGTCGAATCCGTCACTACTCAGGTTTATAGCTCAGCATGAATGCGTATTGCTTTCTTGTTGTGTTGTGATAACCAAACTGTCACCCCTCGTAGTAAGGGCGCGCCTCTTCTTGTCGCCATCGTTGCTTCCGGCCCACAGGGTGGGCTACCAACCGGCATCTCCGCCGCGCCGGGCGCCCGCACATGACTTCATACTCACTCAGTGTGTCAGATGCTGAATGGCGATACATCGGTTCTTCAGGCGTTGCTAGCAATGCCGCTGGCTACCTGAGCGTGCGGCCCACCGTCTGCCGCCAGTAGTCGAGCGTGCGTAGCAGCGCGGCATCGGCGTCGTCGCTCGGTTTCCATCCGGTATGCTCGCGCAAGCGCGATGTGTCCGCGACAAGCAATGGCACATCCGTGGGGCGCAGGCGCGCCGGATCGGTGCGAATCTCGATGGGCACGTGGGCATGCGCCAGCAAAGCATCCAGCATCTGTTGGATCGAGCGTGCCTGGCCGGAGCCGACATTGTACGCCGCGCCTGGATGCCCCGAGTCAGCGATGGCAATGTATGCGCGCACTACATCTTCGACCGGCAAGAAATCGCGCCGTGCCTCTAAATTGCCAACGAGCAGGACTGGCTCCGCCAGGCCCGCCTCGATGCGCGCGATCTGGCGCGCGAAGCTCGCGACGACAAACGCCTCGCTCTGATACGGGCCGAAGTGGTTGAAGGGACGCACGCGCAAAATGGGCAGCCCGTACGCGACAAAATACTGGTAGCCGTAGAGATCCTGCGTGACCTTGGAAACCGCATAGGGGCTGGCGGGTCGCGGCAGACACTCCTCGCGTATGGGATTCTCGTCCGGCCGGATGAGTCCGTACTGTTCGCCTGAGCCCACAAGCACGATACGCGGAACGAGGTGTTCGGCGCGCAACGCTTCGAACAGATGGACCGCGCCCCCAGCATTGATTGCGAGCGTTTCCAGAGGATCGCCCCACGAGGCGGCGACCGATGCCTGCGCGGCGAGGTGGAACACCAGATCGGGCCGGGACTGCGCTATTGCCTCGCGCACCTGCCGCACCTGCACCATATCCGCCACCAACGGCACGATCGTACGTGCCGTCGCCGCAGCTTCAATGGAAGGCGCGTCGAGTCGCTGTGTCAATCCGAAGAGCTGCGCATCGGGATAGCGATTCTGGCACAGCGCCACCAGATAGCCACCGACGAAGCCGGAGAATCCGGTAATGAGGATGCGCGCGGGATCAGGCATCGTGCTTCCGGGATCCTTTCATACCAAGTCCGCTTGGGCATCTGTGGTGTGGCGTCCAGCGCAGGCGCATAAATTCGCGACTCGGCTGGAGCTTTCTACCACTACCCAAGGCACATTTGGTACCACCTGTCTGCCGTCGCGGTCACTGACATATCCGCATCCGCGGGCGCAAACCATCGCTACTCGGATCTGGCGGGAGGATAAATCGCGCGAGGCGATATAGACCGGCCCGCGTCATGGGCTTCGCGCTCTAGATCGGCCTCTACCATCATACGTACCAGCTCCGGAAACGACACGCTCGGTCGCCAGCCAAGGACGTGTCGAGCTTTGGTCGCGTCGCCGATGAGCTGCTCCACTTCGGCGGGGCGGAATAGTCGTGGGTCCACCTGTACGTACGCTTCCCAATCATCCATACCCGCGCAGGCGAAGGCGGCTTGCACGAAGTCGCGCACACTATGCGTCTCGCCAGTCGCGATCACGTAGTCGTCGGGCGTATCCTGCTGAAGCATACGCCACATCGCGTCCACGTAGTCACCCGCAAAGCCCCAGTCGCGCTGAGCATCGAGATTTCCAAGCGTGAGCGTATCCTTCAGGCCAAGCTTGATACGAGCCACGCTAAGTGAGATTTTGCGAGTGACGAACTCGACGCCACGGCGTGGACTCTCGTGATTGAACAGAATGCCAGAGCAGGCGAACATATCGTAGCTCTCGCGGAAATTTATGGTGATCCAGTGGCCATAGAGCTTGGCAACTCCATAGGGGCTGCGCGGATAAAACGGCGTGCGCTCGTTCTGGGGAACAGCCTGCACCCGGCCAAACATCTCACTTGTTGACGCTTGATAGAACTTGATCGGCCAGCCAGCCATGCGTACCGCTTCCAGCATGCGTGCGACGCTGAGCGCGGTGTATTCGCCCGTGGCAACCGGCTGCTGGAACGATGTTGCGACGAAAGACATCGCCGCCAAATTGTATACCTCGTCAGCGTGAGACTGCCGCAGCGCCTGAACGAGAGACATCTGATCGAGCAAATCCGCGTCAATCACCTCGATACGGTCCAGGAGATGGCGAATACGCTCGTCATTGAACGTGCTGGCGCGGCGCACCATGCCATAGACGTTGTATCCTTTGTCCAGCAGAAGCTCCGCCAGGTAGCTGCCGTCCTGTCCCGTTATGCCGGTAATCAATGCGTTGGGCATCAAGGTTTGCCTTCCTGAAAAGGTATCTGGCCGCCGTGCGCGCGGCAACGGAATTGCCCGGTATCAAGCCGTTCGTACCGCGCTGGTTCAGTTTGCGCGCACACTGTGCTACAACTCTGCTTGCGCGTGGATACGGTGTCCCACACGCTACAAGAGTACAACGTGCCGGCTCTTGAGGTATAGCACCTAGCACGAATTTCGCGCGTACACGGGAGAAAGCGCGTTACCCGATTACGTGATCGAGCGTCTAACGGGAGCGGCGCCACTCTGGGTACACCGGACGAAGCTAGCTGTCGTTCTTTAGTGTCGCCGGCAGGGAGCCGCTGAGATAACTACGGGGAGCGCTGGCAAGTGGAGCTGCGAGAAGTAACGAACGCCGCCACCTGGGATCACATGGTAGCAAGTCACCCTTTTGGCCATCCTTTGCAATGCTGGGGCTGGGGTGAGGTGAAACGCGCCGCGGGCTGGCGCGCCCGGCGGCTCGCGGTCTTTGATGGCGATGCGTTTCGGGCGGGCGCGCAGGTGCTCACTCGTCCGCTTCCTGGCGTCCCGCTCTCGATGCTCTATGCCCCCCGTGGTCCCGTCGTCGCGCCTGAAGATGGTGAGGCATTGGAGGTCCTGGCGCGCGGGCTACGCCATGCTGCGCGCGGGCAGCATGCCATCTTCTGCAAGGTGGATCCCGCGTGGGAATCCGGCACGAAGAACGCGCTCGCGCAGGCGGGATTTCAACCGAGCCGGGAATCAGTTCAAGTGGCGGATACCTACACCCTGAACTTGCGCCAACCGGCGGAGCAGCTTCTCGCGGGCATGCGCTCGAAGACCCGGCAGTATATCCGCAAGGCGGAGCGTGAAGAAACCGAGATTGTGCGCGATACCACCGGTGAGCACCTGGCGGCATGCTACACAATCTACCAGGAGACTGCCCGTCGAGCGGGGTTTGGGCTGCACGCGAAGGAGTACTACGAACACCTCTACCAGCTCTATCCGGCGGAACGTCAGTATCTCTACATCGCGCTACGCCACGGCATCCCCCTTGCGTTTCTGTGGATGGTCTGCGCTGGCCGGCAAGCCATCGAGTTTTATGGCGGTGTCGCGGACGCCGGCCAGGATTTCAAGAGCAACTATCTGCTCAAGTGGCACGCCATTCAAGAAATGCGGGCCGCCGGATACGAGATGTATGATTTGAACGGTCGCGTCAATGAAGGGATCGCGCAATTCAAGCAAGGCTTCGGTCCGGCGGATACGAGCTGGATCGGCCCCTACGATGCCGTGTACCGTCCAATGCTCTATGCCGGCTGGGGCCTTGGCCTTCCTCTGGCGCGAAGGGTCATGCGCCGCGCACAGTAAAACGTGAGAAGGCCGGCAAGCTCAGTCCCTGGCGCGTTACCTGAGTTTAGCGGCAGCCGTTACCAGAACAGGATGGGTAGACTCCGAAGAAGTGGGGCGTGGCAGTATGGATAATCAGGGGTTGCGTGTTGCGATGAACGCGCATCTGGTGTCCTTCGGGCAAACATACCGCAATGCCGGTGTCAGCCGCTACACGTTCACGCTGCTTGAAGGACTCAGCCGCGCTGATACCGATCAGCGCTACACGGTGTTTATCAATCGCGGTGAGGCTGAGGCCGCCGCCATGTTAACCTCTGGCGAGCGGGTCCAGATTGTTCCAGGGTCGTGGTCCACGAAGCGCCCAGCCTACCGCGTACTCTGGGAGCAGACAACGCTTCCGGAAGAGCTGCGACGCAGGCATATTGATGTCTTTCATTCGCCGGTAAACGTATTGCCTTTGCGTTTGCCTTGCGCTTCGGTTGTGACCGTCCTCGATCTGGCTTTCTTACATTATCCGCAATACTTCCGCCCCGCTCGCCGCATCTATCAGCGGACATTCACCACGAGCAGCGCACGCAGGGCGACACTCGTCGTGACCATCGCGGAATCCACCAAGCGCGAGCTGGTCGAGCGCTTTCACATACCCGAAGAGCGCGTGCGTGTCATCTATCCCGCGATTGATGCGGATTATCAGCCAGAGCGTGATGTGCAGCGCCTGGCTGAGTTCCGCGCCCGCCACGACCTCCCTGAGCACTATCTCCTGTTCCTGGGCACCCTGGAGCCGCGCAAGAATCTGGATGTCCTCGTTGAAGCGTACGCGCGCCTGCGCAGAATGGACGAATTGGCCCCGCCGCTCGTGCTGGCAGGCGCGAAGGGCTGGTACTACGACTCGTTGTTTGAGCGCGTGCGAGCGTTAGGCTTAGAGCGGCATATCACCTTTGCTGGCTATGTTTCACGCGATGAGCAGCCATTGTGGTACGCTGGAGCCGACCTATTTATCTATCCGTCGGTATACGAGGGATTCGGGCTGCCCATCGCCGAAGCGCTGGCATGCGGCACGCCGACAATCACATCGAATGTCTCCAGCATGCCGGAGGCTGGAGGTCCGGTCGCTGTCCAGGTGGACCCAGGCGACTCGGAAGGGTTGGCACATGCCATGCAACGTGTGTTAAGCGAACCCACGGCACGCGAGCGGACGCTGATTGAGGGTCCGCGCTGGACACGACGATTCTCCGTCGAGCGGATGGTAGCCGGGTATGTAGATACCTATCGCGAGGCGGCGGAGTTGGCCGGAAAGCGCCACGGGAAGCGGGGAAGAGTGCGCGGTGGATATTGACCAGCAACAATGGCAAGCGGCAACGGAAGCCACTACGCCGATAACGCCAGTCTCGCAGGTCTCGCAGGCCGCTCCTGCCGCCTGGCCGGCCGCTCATGCGCGCCCGGTCATGCCGGTCTATAGCGTGGAGGAGCGCCTGCGCCGCCGCAGCTTGCGGGTTGTGCTGGGCCGAGTGGCGCTTGCTCTGCTCGATCTCGCCATGATCAACGTTGCCTTCTTGGCGGCGTTCTATTTCCGCTACGAAGTGCTGCGTGGCGTCGCTCTGACAACCGGATTTATTGACGAGCCGCTCTTCAAATTCTATCCCCTGGAAATCACTGTGACCGTTGGCATCTTCTTGGTATTCTGCCTAAAAGGTCTCTATCGCCTGCGCTCAACCGGCACATGGTTCAAACAGTTCTGGACAATTGCTGCCTCGACGACAACTGCTTTCGCTGTTTTCTCTGCCTACGAGTATTTTTTCCGTGAGACGGACCTATTTCTCACACAATCGCGCGCGGTGATTACCTTCACCTGGGTTGCCATCATCGCCGTGGTCAGTCTCGAGCGTGCCGTCGTCTCGTTCAGTCTTAGCGCGCTCTACAAGCGCGGCGTCGGCCTCACCAACCTGCTCGTCGTCGGATCGGGCCGGCTGGGTAAACTCATGATGCAGCAGATTACCGCCAGCCCGTATCTCGGCTATCATGTCGTCGGTTTCATTCATGATTTGGACGGCCCGCCCAGCGATTTCGGGCGTTTCAAAGTGCTCGGTACTATGCGCGAGCTGGATGCCGTCATTCGGGGGCAGCGCGTTTCCGAGGTCATTATCGCGCTACCTTCGCATCAGCACCAGCAGATCCTGCGGGCGGTGCGCGTCTGTGAGCGCGCGGGGGCCGATTTCAAGCTGGTGCCCGATCTCTACGAGCTGAGCCTTTCGCGCATTGACGTGGATGCCATCGAAGGCATTCCCCTCATCGGACTGAGACGGAGCCTGACTAGCTCCTGGCAGTATCGTGTGAAGCGGGGCGTTGATATCGCCGGCTCGCTTATTGTGCTGCTTATCTCCGCCCCAATCTGGCTGTTGACGGCGCTGGCGATCAAGCTCGATTCGCCCGGCCCCATCTTCTACAAACAGCAGCGTCTGGGCTATCGTGGCCAGCCGTTTTCGTGTTACAAGTTCCGCTCAATGCATGTCCATGCCGACCAAATGCTGGACCAGCTGCGCAACCAGATCCCTGACAATGAGCGCGTTAAGTTCAAGCTCAAGAACGACCCGCGCCGTACGCGCGTGGGGCGCTTTATCCGCCGGACAAGCATTGACGAGCTCCCACAGATTCTCAATGTGCTGCGGGGCGAGATGAGTCTGGTTGGCCCGCGACCGCCGGTTCCCACCGAGTTTGAAAACTACGAGGACTGGGAGAAGGCGCGATTGGAAATGCCGCCAGGCATCACGGGACTCTGGCAGGTACGCGGGCGCAGCGAGATTGTCTTTGATGAGATGGTTCTCATGGATCTCTATTATATCGAGAACTGGAGCCTGCGACTGGATCTCCAGATCCTGTTGAGCACCATTCCCGCTGTGTTAAAGAGTCACGGCGCCTACTAGTGCCGGCGAAGGAGAGATACACGTGCGCATAGCCCTGGTTCATGATTATCTCAATCAGATGGGCGGCGCGGAGAAGGTCTTGCTCACGCTGCACGATCTCTTCCCGCAGGCGCCGATCTATACTTCGATCTACGATCAAAAGCACGTGGACCGCCGTTTCCGCACGATGGATATCCGCACCAGCTTTATGCAGCGGATGCCATTCGTGAAGCGCCACCACCAGCCGTTCTTGCCGCTGTATCCCCAGGCGTTCGAGCACATGGACCTACGTGCCTACGATCTGGTCATCAGTGACAGTAGCGCCTTTGCCAAGGGCATCGTTACCCGGCCGGAAGCGCTGCATATCTGCTATTGCCACACGCCGATGCGATGGGCATGGAATTATGAGGAGTACGTCGAGCGCGAGCGCCTGGGTAGGGTCGCTCGCATGGTGCTTCCGCCATTTGTGGCATGGCTGCGCCAGTGGGACTACACGACCGCCGGGCGCGTGGATTATTTCGTCGCCAACTCGCCAAGCGTGGCGGCGCGCATCGCCAAGTTCTACCGCCGCGAGGCCGCGTTCATCCCACCACCGGTGGAGACATCACGCTTCTACGTCGCGCCCCAACATGAGGACTACTTCCTGATTGTCTCACGCCTCATCCCCTACAAGCGCATTGATCTAGCAGTCAAGGCGTTCTCTATGCTGGGGCTGCCGTTACGCATCGTCGGCAGCGGACGAGACGAGAGGCGACTGCGCCGCATGGCGAGTAGAAATATCGAGTTTCTGGGCCACCTCCCCGACGATGAGGTGCGGGCGCAGATGTCGCGCTGTCGCGCCTTCATTTTCCCTGGCGAGGAAGACTTCGGCATTACTCCCGTCGAGGCGATGGCCAGCGGGCGGCCTGTTATCGCGTATGGCGTGGGCGGCGCGCTCGCCAGCATCGTCGAGGGTGGCACTGGCCTCTTCTTCTACCAGCAGACACCTGAAGCGCTGGCCGAAGTTGTCATGAGCTACCGGGATGAATATTTCGACTCGCAAGCCATTCGCCGTCACGCCGAGGAGTTCGATACGCAACGGTTCATGCGCCGCTTCACGCAGTTCGTGGAGACGAAGATCGCATCCCACCCCGTACTGGCCCATCGAGCAGGACTGGAATACCGTGGACCGGGTCACACTTTCTCGCCTGGACCATTCGATCACGCCATTCCCGACGACCCTGCGCCGCACCGCACTCCCGCGCCCAACCGTCAGTTCGGCAGCCCAGAAGCCTAATTACGTATGCGCACAACACCGATGGATGAGGCTGTTATCCGCTTCGGCGCCATC
>DATGEP010000361.1:0-28779 GCA_035310125.1 Ktedonobacterales bacterium | reverse complement strand
CAACGACGTGCTGCATGACCTCGACGCGGGAAAGATCGAGGGTCGCGCCGTGCTGATGCCGGAGCAGCGCGGCGTCTCCTCCGCGGAGCCGGTCGGGTCGGCCTCCGCCAGCCAGGGATAATTCCCAGCGTAGCCTCTCAGTACATTAGCGGGCGCTTATCCCCTGCGAGATAGGCGCCCGCTGAAATTTACGCCGAGGTCTTGTTTTGTTACTCGTGCTGACGCTCACCATCATACTCATCCGGTCGCTCTAGCAGAACGAGCTGCGCCGCACCTTTCTGGCGGCGAGGGGATGGGCGACGAGGCCGAGGAGGCTGGGCGGGGTATGTTTCGACTTCGTTCCCCCACTGCGACCATCCGGGCCGCTGGCCGCGCGCGAAAAGCTCAAGGAAAGGGCCTGGGCTGCACTGCTCGATGATGTCGTACAGCTCGTCGGGCTTGCGCGAGTGCTCCCGCTTGCGGCTGGACATGATGTTGACCTGCCGGCGTCCCGGCGCCAGAGTGCGCAGGCTTCCGCGCGTCCCAAACAACACAAGCTCGGTCACATTGCGAAAATAGAAGCCGACACCGCGCCCATCCGGCCCGCCATCCTGACGGACTTTATACCAGACGAGGTTTGTTTTATATGTGTAGCCCCAATGCTTCATCACTTCGAGTCCTTCGAGGATGAGCGCGTTTGGAACCCAGAGATAGAGGTGGCTCTGTGGCAGGGCGAGCTGCGCCACAGGTAGCTCCAGTATCCCGTCCAGCGTCATCGTGGAGTAGCGGGAGAGCCGCTTGTGCTCAGGTGCCATCTTGCCCGTGCGGTTCGAGAATTGCCACGGCGGGTCGGCCAGGATCGTGCCGTGTCGTCCCAGCCCGCGCGACAGCAAATCTTCGGCGGCTGTCAGCGTCTTCTGCGCTTCGCTCACGGCTATGCTCCCTCCAGGTACAGCTTCTTCGAGATACCAAATACCAATATTGGGCAGCCGCCACCACTGCCACCCTCGATGCGCGGCAGCAACTTACTCATATGCGTCGTGGAGGCACCATACGATTCCCCTTTGCCCAGCGCATCAAAAATTTGTTGTAGCTCATCACATCTAGTAACGATGACGCCTATGCTTATGGCGCGCAGATCAAACAACAGTCGGAAGTTATTGAGATCGCGGTCATAGAACGGGTCTTTGTTGTTCCATTCAATCTCAAGCGCAATCTGGTTTTTGTAGCAATCAACCTTGTGAGTGGGCGACTCAAGCTCGGTCGCATCCACAACGACTTTCGTCCGAAACGCCTTCTCTTGCCAACCACGATCCGTGAATGCTTGGTCAATCGCTTCAGCGATGGTTGACTTTCGGCCACCAGGACGTTCTATCGCACTTCGCCATAAACGGAAATGGGTGAGTACCTCTGTCATATCCTGCCACTCAGCAGGAAAGTCATACTTGAGGATTGCCGTGGCGTGTTTCCACTCGTGAACTTCGTAGTGCTCGCGTATGAAATCGGGTAACAGATCAATCGTCAACCGATGCCCTCCTCTTATGGATCATTTCGTACGATGTTCCTTCATGGAAGAAGCGAGTGGTCAATTCGACTTCGGGAGCAGCAACAAGAATGCGCTATAGGCCACAGTATACGTCAGCGGTCAATCAGCGTAATTGGGAGAGAGTGTGAACCGGGCGTGCGCGGGAGATCAGGGGATGGTGAAGCCAACCTGGGCAGCGAGATGCCGGGCCACCTGCTGCTCCGCCGCATCGGCCACCGGCAGACCCGCTGATCCTCCGTTGGTCGCCGCCGCATTAACGGCCAGCAGCACGCCAAAGCGCTGCAAAAACACGGCGGATGGCGCGCCCCGAGGATACGGATTCAGCACGGCGAGGCAGCCGTCGGTGGGTAGTGAGTCCGAAACAAATTGTGTCCGCGCCCCCGGCGGTGGGTCGGACATCATGAATGCCCAGGTGCCGTTGCCTCCCAGCCAGAAGCGCGCGGGATCGCAGACGAGATCGTCAGCGGCGGGCAGGCCAGGAGTCGCGCCGAGGATTGGTGTGACGTGCCAGCCGCCGCCATCCCAGGTGATACGCAAGACGGCAAGCTGCAAGCCGACGGCTTCCCCAAGGTCTTGCGCAACTACGCGGCCATCTTGCGTCGTGTAGCGCCAGGAGGCGTGGACAATGACGGCGGCGATCCAGTCGCCGGGCGAGGTCGCGACATCTGGTGGCGGCTGAGGCACCGTGCAGATCTGCCCGCAATCCTGGCCGGGGAAGCGACAGGGAATCACTGGCTGCGTGAAGATGCACGGCTCAAAATAGCCGGCGCCGGGCAGGTAGACATGACTGAGTGTAGCCCGTAGCGGCTGCGTAGCAGTGGTAGGACTCCCGTTTTCGCCCTGTTGGTAGACGTAATAGTGCTCGCCGGATTGGACAGTGGCGTGGGAGCGGTTGGCATCGAGCGCGGCCTGGATGACCTGTGTGAGCTGGGCGCCATCGCTTGCTGGCAGAGTGCCGAACGAGGCGTGCAGCGCGATCACATGCCCCACCAGGTTGGCATCGGCGGCTGGCAAGTCCTGCACGGGAACGGACGGGCAGGTATCGTCGCTGGCGTGCGGCACGGAGATCGTGCAGCGCATCGGCATGAACGGGAAGTAGTGGGAGCTCCATGTGAGGGAATGGTGTCCGCTCGCCAGCCGCAGTGGATGGGGATCACCTGGCGGCGGTGGCGACGCGAGCGCGTGTCCATCGAGCGAGACCTCGACTCCCGGCGGGTTGGGGAGAAGATAGAATGGATTGCCGGCGGGCACCAGCGAGGATGCGGGGGGCGGGAATGTCGCCGGGAAGTTGGGCGCGCTGACGGGAGAAGGAATGAGCGTCGGTGAAGGGCTGGGCGTCATCATCAGCCCAAGGACACGCCTGCCCACGCCCGTGATAGCGCTCACGACGAGTACCAGCGCCAGCAGCCCAGCGGTCAGGCGCACCAGACGCTGCCGGCGTGTGTAGCGCAGATCGAACGGCGAACGCGGTGATGGAGTGGATGCGGCGCTCGCGCTGAAGCGTACGTCGCTCACTTCGATCTCGACCTCGTCGCCAGTTTCCGGCACTTCCGGGCTGCTCATGCGCTACTGTCTCCATCAAACAGGCGATAACGCCGTATTCGACCCCTCAAGGTATGTTGCACAGCGCTTTCTTCAAAGCGATGCTTTCTGTATACAGAGGACGGCATGAGCGCGAAAGGAGCTACACCTGCCGTGCCACACGCGAGAGGGGATGTCCCTTCGCGCGCAGCTCCAGCCGGTTGAACCAGCCGAAGGCGCTCTGCTCCACCGTGTAGCCGTCAGCCGCGAGCTTCACCTGTGTCGCGTTCAGGATATCGCGCGCCACAGCAGGCGCCGAAAGCTCCACGAAGAGGTGCGCGAATGAGTGCAACACGACATCATGAGCGCCAAGCTGCCGCGCCACCGCGGCGATTGCCGCCGCCGCACGCGCGGCCACCGCATCAGGGTCCGCTTCATCGGCTTTCTCACAGGCCGCGAATACCACCAGGCCATCTTCGATGCGCACCGCGCGCGGCTCCGCGTCCGCTACCTTGGAGCGTCCCCGTTCTGTCGGCTCCGCCACGAATGTATCCACATGCCAGATCAAGAGTCGCATTGCTTCACTCCCACCGTTCCAATCCATTCCCGATTGTTCGCATCCGCGCACTCGCCGTAGCGCGGGCGTGGGACCATCATACTCCGCGCGCCGCGCGCCTGAATCGCGCCTCTGCCAGTCTACTAGTCTGCCACATGCATATGAGTGTGCGATGCCCTGCGCAGATGTCTCAGGATGTTTCATCGCGGAGAAGGCGAGGTGTATACTGAGCACTGGGAAACTGTTGCCCCACGCGAGGAGACTGGCATACACGCCAATGCACACATCAAGATAGAGAAAGATTAGCGCCTCAGTGGAGAGGCGCCATTCGAAGCGGAGAGAGACGACAGCATGTACGCATCCATCCTGGCCGGCGGTAGTGGCACGCGCCTCTGGCCGCTCAGTACCACAGCCACGCCCAAACAGTTTTTGCGCCTGCCAGGTCCGCGCACCATGCTTCAGGAGACAGCGGAGCGTATCGCGCCGCTTGTTCCGCTCGATAACCTCTATATCGTCACCGCGGGCGACTACTCCGAGCCGGTCGCCCGGCAGCTACCCAGCCTGCCGCGTGGCAATATCGTCTCGGAGCCGTCGGGGCGTGGCACTGCCGCCTCTATCGGTCTCGCCGCCGCGCTCATCGCCGCCCGTGAGCCGAGCGCCGTCATGGGGTCGTTTGCGTCAGATCACGCCATTGCCGATGTCGCGAGCTTCCGCGAGGCGCTCGTCTTTGCCGAAGAAATCGCGCGGCAAGGCTTCCTCGTCACGTTGGGCATCCAGCCAACGTATCCGGAATCCGGCTATGGCTACATCCGTTATGGTGCGCCGCTCGCGCACCGCGCAGGTCACGCCGCGCACGCTGTGGACGCCTTCATCGAGAAGCCGAAGCGCCATGTCGCCGAAGAGTATCTGCGCGCTGGCAATTACGTCTGGAACGCCAGCATCTTCGTCTGGCGTGCGGACCGCATCCTCGAAGAAATCCGCCGCTACGTGCCTACTGTCGCGGACGTGCTGGATGAAATCGGCGCCGCGGCGAGTCGTACCGGGGGCCGTATTACCCCGGAGGTCGAGCGCGTGCTGGCTGCTGTCTGGCCGCGCCTGAGCGACAACATCACCATTGATACGGGCGTGCTGGAGAAGGCGCAGCGAATCGCGTGCATACCAGTCTCCGTCGGCTGGAACGACATCGGTAGCTGGGCGCAGGTCGCCACGCTCTTCGAGGGCAATGAATTCGGCAATGTGGTGCGCGGCCTGGATGAGGGCAAGCACTTCGAGGTGAGCACCACCGATACGCTGATCTACAGCACGACCGGGCGCCGTATCACCACCGCGGGCGTCGAGGGACTTATCATCGTAGATACCGGCGACGAGGTATTGGTCTGCTCAAAGGAGCAGGCTCAGCTTGTCAAAGAGATTGCCGAGCATGTGCGCCGCCAGCAGTCGTAAGATATACGCAGGGCGCATCGGCGAAACTTCACCGAATCACTACGCAAACTTACGTATGACACGTACTATGCGTACTATGCGTACTTGAGCGCTCATGCTATACTGATGGGCAACCGCAGGTGTCCTCTCACTGGCCTCCCGGTCACGTTGGGGGGGATGCGCCTAAAATCGTGGAGCGAAGCGTAGGCGTGGCCGGTGGGCCGTCTGAAAAGGCCGTGAAGAAGTGATGCCAAAGCCGAGAGTGACGGCGACTGATCGCCTGGCGAACGTGATCGAAGTGGTGGAATTGGGGCAGCGCACCGGCATGCTGGCGGTCGAGCGTGGGTCTGGCTCTGTGCTTGAAGAGGGTGAGATTTACTTCGTCTCTGGCCGAGTGATCTATGCGTCACTCGCCGGATTACGGGGCCGCGAGGCCCTGGCCGCGCTCTCTCGCTGGGGGCCTTGCCGCTTCGGCTTCGACCGCGACGTGCCGCAACCCTCGCCGAACGTCGCCGCTGAATCCGCCACTGGTCCCCGCACCGCGGTGCGCTCTGATCGAGACGCGAATTCCCTCGGGTATCGTTCGCCAACGCCATACGACAACAGCGGCGCCTGGCCCATGCAGTCTCCCTCGCAAAAAACCGGTAGAGTGAGCACTCCCGGATATACCGGCTCGCTGGAGTTCGGCACGCCATCCGATTCCGCGTTACGGCACCAGCACGGCATGTCAACCGGCAGTAATTCCGCGTCATCCCTGCCTGGGGCGCCGTCGCTCCTGAGCCGCCGACCGCGCCGCGCCCCTGACGTGCGCGACCTCATGACGGTAGTGACCACGTACAACCTCACACGCAGCCACCGCACCATGTTGCTGCTGGCCGATGGCGAGCACACCGTACTCGACCTGGCGCGGCTTTCCTCGAAATCCGTGGACGAAATCTCAATGCTGCTGAGTGAGCTGGAAGCGCGCAATCTGGTCTATTACTACCAGCAGTAAGCGAGCGAATATCCGCGAGCATCCAGCTATCCGAAAGTACCACAGCGCCTCAGTACGGTGTTGCTGGAATGGCAAAATAGACCGACTGGACGTTAGATGCTCGCCCTTAAAAGTTGCCGCGCGCAGGCGCGATGGTAGCATCGCTCGCTTGCCGAACGCAACACGTACGGATACATGTGCGGATCCCAAAAACACCGCGCGAAGTGAGGTGCTCTCGCATGGCAAAAGCAAAGGGGCGCACTCGACAGCGCCGCCGGCTCTCTCTTTCGGTGCGGCTCTCGCTGCTGGTTCTGCTGGCCGCATTGCTCCCGCTGGCCGCCGTTGTCGGTATCAACGACTATTTGTCGCGCGGCACACTGATCTCGCAGGGCACCACGGCGCTAACCAATGATGCCACCGCGAAGGCGTCCTTGATTGATACCTACCTGGGCGAGCGGGTCGCGGATGGTCAGGCGCTGGCTAACCTGCCAACGGCGCCCGCATACCTCGCCTGCGTGGACTCGCTGGCGCTGCCGCCGCAGCAGGCGGCGGTTGTCAGGCAGCAAGCGCTGTGTGACGATCCGCAGTTTGGTCAAGAGTTCGATCAAGGCTCTAACTGCCGCGCGTTGAATGTCGGTCTCAGTCGCGGCATTATCAATAAGGTGCAGTACTACAAGTCCTGGAGCCTGTTTGATGCGCGTGGGGACTGGCTGCTCCAATCCGGCAGCGCCACATGCCCTACGAGCGGAGCGGCGCCGACGCCAAAGGAAGATTATACCCAGGTAATGCATGACAAGTCCTGGATCTCAGCGGTCTATTACGATCCAGCAGGCAAGTATGCCTACGTCAATATCTACACACCTATCGTGCCCAATTCAGCCTCAACCACTGTCCTTGGCTACCTGCGCGCAACGCTGAAGCTCGACCATATCTGGGATATCGTCACTGGTGACAGTGGAGACACAGGCAACGGCGCCGGCAGCTATGCGTTCATCACCGATGAGAACGGCATCCGCATCGCCGATACCCACACGACCGACCTCTTTACGAGCGTTATGCCGCTCGATGCCAACACGGCGCAGGTCATCGCGTCCGAGAAGCGCTACGGTACCAGCAGCCCGGTGGCAGTAGATAGCCTGCCCGCTGTGCAGCATTCGCTCAATTCGTCAGCTTCGACAGATTCTTTTCAGGGGCCGGATACGTCTGGTAGCAACGTTCCGTTCCGGTTCGCCCGCATTCAACTAACGAATGTGACGTGGTCGTATTTTGCGCTCAGTCCGCTCTCGACCGTGACCTCGGTGGCTGATAGCCAGATCCGTATCTCGCTACTCAGCGCCGCCGTTATTGCCATTCTTGCCATCCTCTTCGGTCTGATCTTCGGACGCGGCACTACGCGTCCGGTGCGGGCCTCCGCCGCCGAGCTGGAGGGCGCCGCCGCCTCGCTGAAGACGCTCGCCTCGCGCCAGCAGAGCTCCGCTGGCGAGCAGCAGTGGGTGGTGGATGCGTGCAAGACGGGTCTGGAAAGCGTGCGCTATCTCTCTGATGCGATGAACCAGGCCGCCAAGCGCATCATTGACGCGAGCAACTGGTTCAATGAGTACTGGGACCGGCTTACGGAAGAACAGGCCCGCCGGACGGTCTCGCACCTGAACGAGCTGGCTCGCTACATTGACGAGGCGGCGCGGCGCCAGCAGGCCAGCAGTGAGCGCATGGGCAAGGCCATCAATGTCACCATGCAAGTCTCGGATCAGCTCGTTCATGGTGCCAACGCCGCGATCCAAAGCTCCGAGCAGCTTGAACAGGTTGTCCGCGACCTGCGCCATGTCGTCGGCGGCGCCAGTCCCGTCTCCCCGCTGAGCGATACCGAGCAGCGCAACGCGCTGGAACCTGTGGAGATGATGCTGGCGGCTCCGGTGCAATCGCCGTTACGCAATGGCAATCGCTCGGCACGGCTCGAGGGTCAGATGCAGCCGCCTTCGCGCCAGCTTGCCGGTCCGGGTGTCTCGCAGACATTCGACGTGGCTTCGCGCAGCTCGCGGCCCCCGCAGCTGGCCAATGGGGCATGGGGCCAGCCTCAGCCGGGAGCCAGCCAGACGTTTGAGGGCGGCTACGACGGTGGTGGCTTCGGCAATGATCTAGGGCCAAACCCGTGGGCTAATATGCCTCAAGATCACGCCAGCCGCCAGGGGTGGTAAAACCGTTAGCCGCGGAGTGTCTGGCGGATAGTAGGATAGGAGTTTCACCTTCACTGGATGGACTCTGCGACGCGAGGCATGCTCCTGTATAACATTCCTTGCGTCGCGCGTTGGAATCATCAGGGAGCTGGGGCTACCGGAGAGGAGCAGGCCCCCTTATAAAGAAGGAACGGTGTTAGCATGCTGGTACTGAGCCGAAAAGCTGGCGAGGCGATTGTCCTCGGCGGGAATATCACCGTCTACGTGTTAGGGGTGGAGGGCGACCGCGTGAAGCTTGGCGTGGACGCCCCGCCGGAGGTGTTGGTGTTGCGCTCGGAGCTGGTGCGCGCCCAGTATCCCATGGAGCAGCCGGAGCCGCTGCCTCAGCCCGCGTATCGTCCGCAGCAGGACTTCCGGCGCTCACGACCAACGCTACGCCCCATCAGCGTCCGCCCACCGCGCTACGCGCGCCCGCCCTGGGAGCCAGACCGACCGCGCGACGAGTACTAACCTGCCCCTATTTTTCTAGCGCTTACCGCGTGGCGGCTTCGGTGGATGTGGCGTCTTCGGCGCCTCGGAGCTGGTGTGGCTGTTCCGCGGCGGCTTGAGGCGTGCCGCCTTGATTGCTCGCGGGCGTGACACGTTTTCCGCCCAGCGTGCCAGCGGCGATATCGCGCCCGCCACGCCTGATCGGGAAGGTCGGGACGCTCGTGCGGGGAGGGCTGGTATTTTCGCGCTGGTCTGCTCGCCAATGCGCTTCGCGGCAGGCAGCAAGACCGTGAAGATACTTCCCTTGCCCGGTTGGCTGTACACGCTGATTTCGCCCTGGTGCGTATCTACGATCCACTTTGCGATGGCCAGCCCTAGCCCGCTGCCATGCTCGTCGCGCTCGCGCGCCTGGTCACCTCGGAAGAAGCGGTCGTAGATATGTGGCCGCACCTCCGGCTCGATACCGATGCCTGTATCACTGATGCTGATCGCGGCGCGCGCTCCCTGGCGTGTCACGGAGATACGGACCTTACCGCCGGATGGGGTGTACTTAATGGCGTTGTCCAGCAGGATCAGCAACAACTGGCGAATCTGTCCTGGATCGGCCATGACCACCTCCGGCTCCAGGCTCTCGATGCCGATCTGGATGCCGCGCTCGCGTCGCGCCTGAAGCTGCACGCGGGCGTGGCGGAAGATGTCGAGGGCCAGCTGGTCCAGCTCCACCGGCTCGCGACGCCCACGCAGCTGATCGTCGAGGCGCGCGGCGTCCGAGCCGGGCGACCCGCTGGCGGTGGCGTCGGCGCGAGCGAGCAGCAGCAGATCGTTTACCAGCGCCGTCATGCGCTCGGCTTCGGCGTAGGCGTCGGCAAGCACCGCCGAACGCTCCTCTTCGGGCAGGTCGGGAGCGCGGCGCAGAAACTCAAGGCTGCCGCGAATGGTCGTCAGCGGCGCGCGCAGCTCATGCGAGGCGTCCGCGACGAAGCGGCGCTGCGCGTTGGAGACGCGCTCGATGGCGGCCAGCATGTCGTCGAAGGTGGCGGCCAGCTCGCCCACCTCGTCGCGTGGGCCGCGATAGTCCACCCGCCGGCCCAGCCCCGCCGCGTGGGCGTTCACGGCAATCGCCCGCGCCGTGCGGGTGACACTCGCGATAGGGCGCAGGCCATTGCCGGCGAGCAGCCAGCCGCCCAGCGACGTGAAGATGATGGCGACGATGACACCAATCGCCAGCAGCTCGCGGAGCGTCGCCAGCGTGCCGTTCACGTCGTCCAGCGTCTTGGCCACGAGCACCACGCCGACCACCGTTGGGGTGTGGTTGGTGGAGGGCGACTGGCAATTCTGCGAGCTGGTAGAGGCAGTAGAGGTGGAGGTGGAGGTGCCTATGCCGCTCGACGGAAGCGTGATTGGGTACACATAGACGCGGAACAGCGATCCATTCTGTCGCGCCGTGTATGGCTGGCAGATACCGTATTGCAGAGCGTTCTCAATGGCGGCGTTGTCGCGCGGAATGCCCGTCGCGGTGATGTTGGGGGCGTGGGCGTCCACCGCACCATGTGCGTCCAGCACTTCGAAGGTCACATCAATCTTGCCCAGGATAGCGGGCACGGTGTTGCTCAGATTGATGCTCTGCTGAACTTTCGCCTGCTGCTCTGGATCGGCGGTGGGAACGGGGTTGGGCGACGGTGCGAGTGTCGCGCCCGGTGTGGTACCTGTCGTGGCGTTGGGTGTCGTGTTGGACGTCGCGGTGGCCGCAGTGGTGGGCGATGGTCGCGGCGTACCCGTGACGCCGGGTGTGGCCTGGCCTGGCGGTGTGGATATGTCGCTGCTTAGCGCGTCCTGCACCGTTGTCGCGATGACTTGCCCGTTGTGCAGAAGCGTGCTGTCTACGCTGGCCTCAAGCTGGCTTTGCGCCACCGTATAGACGATGATGCTGAAGAGCGTGAGGGTAATGAAGAGCAGCCCGGCGTACCAGAGCGCCAGCCGCAGCCGGACGGAGACACGATCCAGCACCCACTGGCGCACGGCACGCGGAAGCGACTGAAGCATCACGACGGGCCTCCCTCCGATCAGCCTTCCGGCTTTTCGCGCAAGACATAGCCGGCGCCGCGCACAGTATGAATGAGTCGTGGCTCGCCGCCGGCCTCGAGTTTGCCGCGCAGGTAGCCAATATACACTTCGAGCACATTGGACTCACCCTCGAAGTCGTATCCCCAGACACGCTCCATGATGATGTCACGCGTGAGCACCTGGCGTGGGCGCCGCAAGAAGAGCGCTAGCAGCTCATACTCGGTCGTGGAGAGGGAAATCTCGCGCGGGCCGCGATGGGCGGCGCGGGTGCCTGTATCCAGCTCCAGATCCGCAAAGCGGAGCACCTCGTTCTGCTCTGGGTTGCGGCGCCGAAGCTGTGCCCGCACGCGAGCCAGGAACTCTTCCAGCTCCATCGGTTTGACGAGATAGTCATCCGCACCGAGATCCAAACCGGCCACGCGGTCGGGAATGGAGTCTTTCGCAGTGAGCATCAGAATCGGCACCTGATTGCCCGAGGCGCGCAGCCGGCGGCACACTTCCAGGCCGCCCACGCCGGGCAGCATGAGGTCCAGCACGATCAGATCAGGCGGATGTTCCAGCGTTTTCTGGAGCGCCACATCCCCACGCAGCGCCACATCCACGCTGTAGCCCTCGTAGGCCAGCGCACGCCGCAATATCTCTGTGATGTGCCGGTCGTCGTCCACCAGCAGCACATGTGCTTTCATAGGATCTCCCGCTGATCTCCCGCGCTCATCTCCGCACCCGAACACGCCCAGTGGCATTGTACGCTACGGCACGCGGATCGCGTGCGCTTCCAGGCGCGCATATCCCATTGGTGGGCCGCGAGGGCGCTTGAATTGCGGATTTTATGGGTAGCGCTCGCTGAGTGCGGGACTCTTACGTCTATCTCAGGATTCTATCACCTGACTCTTACTCGGATATGTCACCTTTATAAATGCGACATTCGAGCGCCAAATCCGCCGAGTGTCTGGAGGATGATACATGTTAAAGGATCGAGGAGCTATCGAGAACACAGTGTTCTCATTGGATTCGCATTTTGCCCCCGCACCTTTCCAACACGGTGATGAACGCCGTGTTATTTTTGTGACCAATCGCGGCCCCATCGAGCATTCCTTCGACGAGAGCGGCACCCCTGAGGCGCAATGCGGCGCTGGTGGCGTGGTGAGCGGGCTGCTCTGCGCGGCGCGCGGGCGTCCCATCTCGTGGATCTCTGTCGCCATGACGGATGCTGATCGTGCGCTTGCAAGACCGAACGGCGATGTGGTCATCACCGCGCCCTGCGGCATGGATGATCTGACCGCGCGGCTGGTTTACATTCCCTCAAAGACGTACTCCCGCCATTACGACAGCGTCAGCAACCGGCTGCTTTGGTTCGTGCAACATGGCCTGCCACACGAGCGTATCGCCGCGTCGCCGACCACACAGCAGCACTGGGAACGAGGCTATGTGGCCGTCAATCGTGCGCTCGCGGATGCTGTTCTGGAGGACCTGGGCGCGGGCGGCGAAAACACGTCCGTTATGTTCCATGATTACCATCTCTATCTCGCGCCGAAGATGGTGCGCGACCGCGCGCCAGGCGTGCGTATGCAGCACTTTGTGCATATTCCCTGGCCAGCCCCGGAGGAGTGGGCGCGGGTACCCGACACCATGATGCGAGCGATTTATGAAGGACTGGCCGCCAACGATGTCATCGGCCTGCAAACGCAGCGCGACGTGGAGCATTTCCTGGCCGGCGTGCGACGCTACCTTCCAGGGGCATATGTGGCGCGCGATGACGCGACAGTGTGGTGGCAAGGGCGCCAGATCGCTGTTCGCGCCTATCCCATCGCCCTGACGAAAGAGACCGTAGAGGCAGACGCGAATACGCCCGCCGCGCTGGGGCAGGTGGAGCAAATTCGTGAGCAATTTCATCTGGACAGCGGGCGCAAGCTGATTGTCCGTGTGGATCGTGTCGAGCCGGCCAAGAATATCGTGCGCGGCTTCCAGGCATTCGAGCGCATGCTGGGCAAGCACCCCGAGCTGCGCGGGCGCGTGACGATGCTGGCGTTGCTGGTGCCCTCGCGCGAGAGTATATCTGAGTACCGGCGCTATGCGGCGCGGGTGCGAGCGGTTATTGAGGCCATCAACGCGCGTCTCGGCACGGCGGACTGGCAGCCAATCGTGGCGCTCTTCGGCAATGATCGTGCGCGGGCGCTGGCTTGCATGCGCCACTACGATGTGCTCCTGGTCAATTCGCTGGCGGACGGCATGAATCTGGTCGTCAAAGAGGGGGTGCTGCTCAATCAGCGCAACGGGGTGATCGTGCTCTCCAAACGCGCTGGCGCGTATACGCAGCTCAAAAGGGGCGCGATTGGGATCGCGCCGGGAGATGTGGCCGGTACCGCGGATGCGCTCTATGCCGCGCTGGAGATGCCCGCCACGCCGCGCGCCGCGCTGGCCCATGCGGCGCGCGCGGCGCTCGGAGAAGAGACGGCGAGCCGCTGGTTGAGCCGTCAGCTCAAAGACATGCTGGCCGTCACGGGAAAGCGACAAGAGCGGCGTGATGAGGCTGCGGCGGCGCTCCTGACGTTCGATTGGCATACTCAGCCGGGCGATATGGCGGTGCGAGTGACCGTTCCCAATCGCCAGCAGCGGTGGCAAGCGCCTCCGGTTCCCGCCGTGCCACCGGGCAGCGTCTACCGCTCCCATCGCCAGCCTTTCGCAGTGGCCGATCTGCTCAACGGCGGCACCTTGCCACCGTCACTGGCTGATTATGGCGCCGATCCACACGACGCCACCAGGTAGATTGAAGGATAACCTGTCTGGAGCGAAATACTGGTGCGCGGGACCTGCTCCTGTCAGCGATTTCACGCCGCCCGCGCGGCCTCTTTACCGATGTAGATGGCACGATCAGCGCGCTCGCGCCCACACCGGAAGCGGCGGTGCTTCTGCCAGGCGTGCGTGAGCTGCTCGCCGAGGCGCTACATGTCTTTGACATCGTCGCCGCCGTCTCGGGACGGGCCGCCCACGATGCGCGGCGACTGGTTGGGCTGCCGGAGCTTCTCTATATCGGCAATCACGGGTTGGAGCGCCTCGATCCGTATACCAGGAGCGGAAGGCCGAACGCGCGAGTCGCGGTGTATCCGGCAGCCCGCGCGTCTATACAGCCGATCAATCGCGTGATGGATGAGGTGGAGCGGAAGCTGGCGCCGCGCTTTCCCGGTCTGCATATCGAGCGCAAAGGCGTCACTGGCAGCATCCATGTACGCAAAACGCTGGACCCGCTCGCGGCGGAAGAAGCGGTAGACGCCGCGCTGCGAGAAGCCGCGGTCGCGACTGGCCTGCGGGTCACGCGCGGCAAGATGGTCGTCGAGCTGCGTCCGTCCATCAATGTGGACAAGGGAACCATCCTCACGGAGCTTGTGCGGGAATATGGCCTGGCTGGCGCCGTCTACTTTGGCGATGATGTGACGGATATTGACGGGTTCCGCGCTTTGCGCCGGCTCACGGTGGAGGGCGTGTGCCAGGGAGCGACAATAGCCGTGCTGCATGCCGAGGCGCCGGAGAATCTTGCCAGGGAAGCGGATATCGCACTCGATGGTGTAGATCAGGTGCTGGACCTGCTGCGATGGATGCTGACGCATGCGTGACGTCCGGGAGCATTGACATGCCGCGCGCCGGACGCATAGACTGCCATCCAGAAGGCCGGAGAGAGGAAGTGGCAAGGGCGACGATCTATCCGGCAGGGGCGTGATTCGAGGCTCCAATGCTCAAACGCGAGGCGCTGGCGCTGCGCGAGCTGGATGGCAGGGATATCAGCGGCGTGCGGCGCATCCTGGAAACCTCCGAGTACATCCACTATCGCTTCGGCGCTGATGAGCTGCCAGGGCTCATCGGGCGGCTGCCCGGTGTGGGCGTGTTCAGTGTGCCGACGGGGCGGCTGGTGCATGGGGCTGAGCCGGCGTTGCGAGCGTTTCTCGTGGTGAACTGGCTTGTGCCGCCGAGCGCGTGGATCGGCGGCTTCGGTGTCACGTGGAGCGAAGGCTCGCGGTTTGCGGACTATCTGGACCTGCTGCTGCAGCCATTAGAGGAGCGCGCCCGTGCTCAGGGTGCGCGTATGCTTTACTACTCCGGCAACGACCTGGATTCAGACTGGCTCGCGCCGACACTCGACGAGCGCGGCTTCGCGCTTGTCTCGCTGCTGCGCTCGTATGACAAGGACGACTTCGCTATCCCCGACGAGGGCAACATGCAGGTGCGCGTCCGCCCATTCGTGCCCGCCGACGTCGCTGGCGTGGTGGAGGTGGAGCGTCATGGATTCGACCAGCTCTGGCGCCATGACGCCGCGAACTTTCTCGAAATTGCTGCGACCTACCCATATTTCGTCGTGGCGGAGGATGACGCAGGCATCGTAGGCTACCAATTCAACGCGGTGGACACCACAGCGGGCTACCTCGTGCGTATCGCGGTGCATCCGCGTGTGGAGGGGCGGGGAGTCGGCGCGCGGCTCATGGCGGAGGCGGTGCGCTACTTCCATGCGCATAAGGTGTGGAAGATTGTGCTGAACACCGAGGAGCAGAACACCCGCGCGCACCGGCTTTATGAGCGCTTCGGCTTCCATCTGGTCACGCCGCGTGGCTTTGTGCTTGGGCGAGCAATTGAGGTATAGGTGGGCGGCAAGGGACTCGAACCCCTGACCCTCTCGGTGTAAACGAGATGCTCTGCCGGCTGAGCTAGCCGCCCTGGAAACAACGCGACGTGCGGAATTCACTCCGCACGTCATTGATGCGCTTCTGGTGCCCCCGAGTGGACTCGAACCACCACGCCCTTTCGGGCACAGGCCCTCAACCTGCCGCGTATACCATTCCGCCACGGGGGCTAGCCGCAACCGGCGCTGCCGCCAGCCGCGAATTACAGTATACACAGCGCCAGCCAGGGATGTCAACATGCGCGCTGACATGGTGTGGTGGCTCACGAATGCGCCAGGAGTGGTATAAAACACTTGGCATGCCCTGTGCGTCACAGCACGATGAGCGCCGTGTGTCTCCGCGACGCCACGCAACGGCGAACGAGAACATGCCGGCAGGGAGAGAAACAATGGCCGCGCGTACCAATGAGCCATCGGCATTGCCCCAGGAAGTCGCCACACTCATCGGCCAGCGACATGTGATTGTAGCGAGCAATCGCGGCCCCGTTGAATTCATCCGTGGCGCGGGCGGCCGCCTCACCACCAGACGTGGCGCTGGAGGTGTGGTGACGGCGCTGGCGATGCTCGCGCACGACCTGCCCATGACCTGGGTGGCCGCGACGATGTCTGAGGCCGACCGCGAGGCATTTCCAGCCGGGAGCGCTGCCGCGCGCGAGGTGCGGCTGGGGCGGCAGCCGCTACGTGTGCGCTATGTCAACGTGCCGCCGGAGATGTATACGCGCTATTACGACGTCGTCAGCAACGAGCTGCTCTGGTTCCTCCAGCACTATATGTGGGACCCCGCCACCACGCCGACCTTCACCGAGCAGCACTATACCGCGTGGGACCAGGGCTACCGCCCCGTCAACTTCGCCATTGCACAGGCCATCGCCGATGAGGCGCTGGCGGCGACCCGACAGCTCCCCCGCCGGGGCGCTCGCAGCACCGACGGATCGGATACCATTGTCCTTCTCCAGGATTACCATCTGTACCTCACCGCCGCGCGAGTGCGCGAGCGTTTACCTCGCGCCAGCATCCAGCAATTCATCCACATTCCCTGGCCGACTATGCGCTACTGGCAATTTCTGCCGGAGCGCTTCGTGCTGGAGATCTTCGAGGGGCTGGCCGCCAATGACGTGCTCGGCTTCCAGACCGAGGAGGACGCACGCAACTTTCTTGAATGCGCCCGATGCTTCCTGCCCGACATCCGTATAGATCTCGACCAGGGACGGCTGATCCGGCGGCGCCACCGGCTGCTCGCCCGTGCCTATCCTGTTGCCGTAGACGCGGCGGAGATCATGCACACCGCCAACAGCGCCGCCGGACGCACCGGTGCGCGTGAGCTTGGCCGGCTGCTGGACGACGACGCGCAGGTGATCGTGCGTGTAGACCGGCTGGAGCCGACGAAAAATATCGTGCGTGGCTTCCAGGCCTACGAAGCGTTGCTGCACCACCATCCCGAGCTGCATGGGCATGTACGCCATCTCGCGTTCCTCGTGCCATCACGGCAGGAGCTTGACCGCTATCGCCGCTATGACCGCGACGTGCGGCGCATCATCCATCGGATCAACGCCGAGTTCGGCACGCCGGACTGGCAACCCATCACCGCGTTCTTCGAGAACAACCGTGCGCGGGCACTCGCCGCGATGCGCCGCTACGATGTGTTGCTGGTCAATCCCGTCATAGATGGTATGAATCTCGTCGTGAAGGAAGGGCCGGTGATCAACGAGCGCGATGGGGTGGTTGTGCTCTCACGCACAGCCGGGGCGTTTCAACAGATGCGCCGCGCCGTGCTGCCGGTGACGCCCACCGATATCGAGGAGACGAGAGAGCAGCTGTACGAGGCGCTGCACATGTCGGCGCATGAGCGGCAAGAGCGGGCGAGACTCGCGCATGAAATCGCCACCTCCAGGACACCTGCCGCCTGGGTGCTGGACCAGCTATCCGCCGCCGCCGCCATTCGCGCCGCAGCCCCAAAGGGAGCGCGCGCTATGGCTGGCGCGCTGCCACGCGCGGGGTAGCATCGTCGTGTGTAGAAAGGAGCTACGCGCGCGTTACGCATGGACGGCGCGTGCGAAGGATCGTCCACTTCAGCGAACGTTCAGCAACGCTCGCTGGCACTTCAGACGGGCCTGATATACCTAGCAGTAGAGAAGGCGGCAAGCGTGTTCGTGTGCTGCCGCTCTGCGAGGCGCCGGAAAGGGCGCCCATTCCCAGTCCATCCGTATGAGGTCGTCCGGGTGGGCGCGCCGAGCGCGGAGGAGACTTTATGCAACCATACATGCCGCAACAGACGCCGGATTCACAGCTAGAGCAACCCCCGGTGCCGCAAGATCAATCTGGCGTGTATCCCAGCATGCCGTACCCATATGCCGGGATGTCGCCGATGACGCCGATGACGCCAATGCCGCCGATGCCCGCGCCGCCCGTCCGATCCCCACGCAGCCGGTTTATCTCGCCGCTGGGACTCGGTATCGTACTCGTGGGCCTGATTGTCATGTTCGTCGCGGGTTGCTCCGTGGAAGCCGCCACATCAAACGGGGCCTCTCACAGCCGGAGCTCCAACAGTACAGCGCCGACGGTCGTCGTGCCGGCTGCGGCCGCCGATCTCCAGCAAAACGTCGTGAATGTCATTCGCACCGTGCAGCCATCGGTTGTCGAGGTCGTCAGCCAGGGCGGACAGGGTGAGGCAATCGGCTCCGGCGAGATTCTGACGGCCGATGGCTACATCGTCACCAACGATCATGTCGTAGAGGGCTTCAGCCAGTTCGCCGTCCATCTCTCCAGCGGCCAATCGCTTCCGGCGCAGCTCATTGGCAAGGACGCGCAGGATGACCTGGCCGTCCTTAAGGTCAACACCTCCAATCTTCAGCCCATTGCCTTTGCTGATTCCGCCAAGGTGCAGGTCGGGCAGTTCGCCATCGCGCTCGGCAGCCCACTCGGCCTCCAGCAGTCCGCCACCTTCGGCATCGTCAGCGCCTTGAATCGTTCGGCGAGCGAGGCCCCGAACGGTCCCGCTGGCGTATTGACTGGGTTGATCCAGACTAGTGCGCCGATCAATCCAGGCAATAGCGGCGGCGCGCTGGTGGATCTGTCGGGACGGCTCATCGGCATCCCAACGCTCGGCGCGGCGGACCCCAACAGTGGTGGCGCCGCGAGCGGTATCGGCTTCGCCATCCCCTCGGATCGTGTCCAGTTCGTCGCCGACCAGCTCATGAAGAATGGGCATCTTGTCAGCACCGGCCAGGGCTTCCTTGGCATCATCGGTGAAGATGTGACACCGCAGCTCGCGTCCGCGTACAATCTGCCCGTTCAGAGTGGTGTGCTCGTGACGGGCTTCGCCAACGACACCGCAGGCGCCAGTCCCGCCCAGCAGGCCGGCATCAAGAACAGCGACATCGTTACCGCCGTCAACGGGCAGTCAGTCACGAGCAATGGCGACCTCGCGGGCGTGCTCCTCAACCTTTCGCCCGGCACACAGGTGACCCTGACCATCCAGCGAGGCTCCGGCCATCAAGACATCAAGGTCACGCTGGGTGAGCGCCCTACGAATACACAAGGGTAATTTCCAGGTCGAGTCCGTGCGAGTCCGTGCGAGTGATATCACGTCTCCCGCCGGACTCGTGGCCGCGCCGTGCTCCTCGCGACACCACGGCATGACGCTCGACAGGGAGACGCTGGTTAGCGCTACCGCGCGCCATTCGAGAAGTCATCCCAATAAAGTACATCAATACGTCCTACTGTTTATCTGTCAGCGGCATTTTGTCTTATCATGTTTGGAATATGTGAGCCATACGTTACTAGCTATGCGGGTGTCGTTGGCGACATACTCATGTAGCTGTTGTCCCCTTCCTACCGAATCCAGCCAGCATGAAAGTGTGTCTGCACGAGACCATAACGCTGAGCGGCCATTCCGCAACTATCTCTGGGTAGGGCGGGGTGTTTTTGCTTTTTAGCATGGTGAAGCATGGACGCTCAGTGTGGAACAGGTAGTGAGATGATGGGCCTGAACAACAGGGTAAGCACCGCGGCGGAGCCCGCGGCTGGCACACGCGAAACAGAATTGCAGGCGACACTCAGCAAGGTATATCGCGGAAGTCGCACGCTCGCGGAGGCCATCAGCGCGGTAAGTGCCGCGCAAGGTCTTGATGGTGTTACCGGCCAAAATCTCCAGGCGCTGGATCGTAGCTTGCCTCGGCAAACGCTAGAGGATATGCTTCTCGCCTGCGAGGCATACGCCAGTGTAACCGGACCATCGGCGCTTGCCGTTGGAGACCTGGCGACGATGCGCTCCGATGCGGAGCGCATTCTCTCTCGGCTTCAGGTACTTGCCAGACCACCCCGCAGCCAGCGGGGCACCGGGACAACTGGTCAGCATCAGGCACTCGGGCTCCGTATCGTGTTGAGCAACGAGCAAGTTGCCGAGCCGTTACGTGACCTGATCGCCTTCTTCTCCGAGCTCGCGTATGCTGAGGGCGAGAAGGCCCACAAACGTTTCGCCTTGCGTATCGGAACGCGCTTCCTCGTGCCGGGCTCCGTGCTGGCGGGAACGCTGGCGCTGATCATATTCCTTACCGGCGGCATCGTGTTTGCCACTGGCGCCGTCACATTCTCGCCACAGGGCGTGGCATTCAGCAATCCCTTGGGATCGGCAGCCGGGGTCACCAACGCAACCAGCCACGGGACGCCAGGGGCCCAGGGAACTGTCGGCGGATCAGGCAGCATATCGCCCACGGGCACAGCAGCCTCTGGACCCGGTCAGGCGCCCAACGCTACCGCCACGCCAAAGCCCTCAGCTCAGCCAACCGCTACGCCCGTGCCATCAGGTAGCCCAGTGTTGACCGTCTCGCCGAGTGATGTTCAGCCATGCCAGGGGACCGACGCGCAATTTTCGATCATCTATTCGAGCGGCTCCGGCACCGTAACCTGGACGGCAACCTCGCCCGATCCCAGTAATATCGCGCTCAGCTCGAACGGTACCAGCTTCGGCCAGCAGGTGAGCGGAACGCTACGCCCAGGGCAGCAGGTGACACTCTACGTCCGGCTGCTCAATGACACGCCTATTACCGGCCAGATATCGGTGACGGGCTCGAACGGGGCGGCGCCAACTTCAGCCACCTACGACTCCACAGGGTGCTAAGTCTGGACGGCGCTATCCGCATACGAGAGACATAAGAGACATAGAGGTATAGATGAGGGCTCTGGCGCTTTGTTGGACGTATCTCCGGCGCTATTGGGCGGTGGCTCTGCTGGCGTTTTTTGCCATGCTGATGCAAACGGTGATGGACCTCCTTGCTCCGTGGCCGCTCAAGATCGTATTCGATAGTGTGCTTGGCAAGCATGCGCCGGGAGGAGCGGTAGAGGCGTTACTCGGCGTCGCTACGGGTGGACGGGAGCTGACGAAGCTCGGCCTGCTCAACGCGCTGATAGTGGCAATGCTCGTCATTGCTCTCGTGGATGCCTTCTTTACGTTTCTGGGTGGCCTGCTGTCGGCCTCGGTTGGCCAGCGCGTCGTCTACCAGCTTCGCGTGCAGATCTTCGATCACATCCAGCGCCTTTCTATCGGCTTTCACAAGACCAGCCGGGCTGGAGACCTTTCGGCGCGGCTCACGTCCGATATTCAGGCGATTCAGGATATGGTGTCCAGCGGTCTGAACACGCTCATCACCAACTCACTCTCGGTGGTGGGGGTGCTGGTGGTCGTGTCGCTCATTGACTGGCACTTCGCCCTCTTGATGATGGCCGCCACGCCCCTGCTGCTCTATGTCGCCGGCTCATACCGCGCGCGCATTCGCACAGCCTCGCGCCAGCTGCGCAAGATAGAGGGACAGGTAGGGGCTACGGCTCAGGAGAAGCTCGCCGCGATTCAAGTGGTGCAGGCGTTTGCCAATGAGGACGACGAAGCACGCCAGTTTGCCCGGCAGACCCGAAAGAGCCTGAATGCCGGCCTCGAAGTGTCGCGGCTCCAGTCGGAGCTGAGTCCGCTGGTGGACCTTGTCGGCGTCGTCGCGCTGGCAGCCATCACCTGGCTCGGGGCGAGCGAAGTGCTCTCAGGGCGCATTACACTGGGCTATTTGCTGCTCTTCACCACCTACCTGCGCTCGATCCTCTCGCCGGTGCGTCAGCTCGCCAAGCTGTCGAGCCAGCTCAGCAAGGCTGATGCGAGCGCCGAGCGTATCAAAGAGGTGCTTGACATCGAGCCAGATGTCCGCGATCTGCCCGGCGCACGGCCTGCGCCCGCGCTTCGTGGAGCGGTGACCCTGGAGGATGTCTCGTTTTCCTACGACGGAAAGATACCGATTCTGCGTGACCTCAGGCTGCGCGTCGAGCCAGGCATGACAGTGGCACTGGTGGGTGCCACCGGCAGTGGCAAGAGCACACTCATGAGCCTGGTCCCGCGCTTCCACGAGCCACAGAGTGGACGCGTGCTGCTCGACGGCGTTGACGTGCGCCGGTTCACGCTGCGTTCGCTGCGTGACCAGATTAGCCTCGTGTTGCAGGAGCCTGTGCTCTTCAGCGGCACCATCCGCGACAACATCGCCTATGGGCGACCGGATGCGAGCGACATAGACGTGCTACGCGCGGCCAAGGCGGCCAATTGCCACGAGTTTGTGCTGCGGCTTCCCAAAGCCTACGCGACGACCATTGGCGAGCGCGGTGGCACGCTTTCCGGTGGGCAGCGTCAACGAATCTCCATCGCCCGCGCGCTCGTACGCGACGCGCCCATTCTGCTGCTCGATGAACCCACAAGCGGGTTGGACGCCGAATCCGAGGCGCTGGTGATGGATGCGCTCTACCGCCTGATGCATGGGCGAACGACCTTCGTCGTGGCACACCGGCTAAGCACGATCGCACGTGCGGACCTGATTCTGGTGATGAAAGACGGGCGGATCTGCGAAGGCGGCACACACTCCGAGCTCATGCGTGCCAGGGGAATGTACGCACGGCTGCAATCGCTCCAAACCGCGAATGTGATGGAGACGATGGACCACATCTAACGCTCCAGCTGACACGAGCTGGCGAGCGCGATATTGGGGGGGAATGGCAATGCGCTGTCTGGTAACAGGTGCGGCCGGATTCATTGGCTCTCATCTGGCGGAGCGGCTGGTGGCATTGGGCCATACGGTCGTCGGGGTGGATTGCTTCACCCCATACTACGCGCCCGAAATCAAGCGGCGCAACCTCTCCGCTTTACGTGAGCTCAATCGCTTTCAGATGGTGGAGGCGGATCTCGCTGAGGCCAGGTTGGAGCCGCTGGTGGATGGCATGGAGCTGGTGTTCCATCTGGCCGGTCAGCCGGGCGTACGCGATAGCTGGGGCGTGCAATTCGCTGACTATGAGCGGCACAACGTCACAGCGACGCAACGGCTCCTGGAAGCTCTACGAGGTCAGTCCATCACGCGCCTGGTCTATGCGTCATCCTCCTCGGTCTACGGCGACGCGCCGCTCCCCATGCGCGAGGATGCGCGTGCGCAGCCGCTTTCTCCCTATGGCGTCACGAAGCTGGCGGGGGAAAATCTCGTCCGCGCCTACTGGAAGTGCTACGGTCTGCCCGCCAATATGCTCCGCTTCTTCACCGTCTACGGACCACGCCAACGTCCCGATATGGCCTTCAACCGTTTCATCGCGGCGATCTGGCGCGGCGATCCCATCTCGCTCTACGGCGACGGCCGGCAGACGCGGGATTTCACCTATGTGGACGACGTCGTAAGCGCCTGCGTCCAGGCGGCGATCTGTGAGCGCGACGGCGAGATACTGAACGTCGGCGGGGGGGCCAGCGTTTCCGTGAATGAGGTGCTGGGCTATTTGAGTGAGATACTGGGGCGGCCTGTTCATGTCGAGCAGCACGAGAGACAGCGAGGCGATGCGTCCCATACCTCGGCATCTACCGCGCGCGCCCGCGACGTGCTGAGCTGGCGGCCTACCGTCTCGGTGGAGGAGGGGCTTGTTCGCCAGGCGGACTGGCAGGTAGGAACGGAAGCGCGACGCGCGTCGCGCGCCATTCTCAGCTCGGCGCACGTGTCGCGGCGTGGTCCCCGGCTCCTGCTCTATGGGCACGATACGTACGGATTGGGTCATCTGCGGCGCAATCTCACGCTTGCTGCCGGCCTGACCCGCGAGCTCCCTGATCTGTCAATCCTGCTCGTGACCGGCTCGCCCGCGGCGCATCACTTTCCGCTTCCGGAGAATGTGGATTACATCAAGCTCCCCTCGGTCGTCAAGGTTGCCGACGAGGATTATCATGCCCGCTCACTGCGCTTGCAGCCCACCGAGATCGTGGCCATGCGTGCGGCGCTTCTGCGCGAGGCGGTAGGTGGCTTCGCGCCAGATGTCGTGCTGGTGGACCACGCACCTGCCGGTATGAAGGGCGAGCTCTTGCCGGCGCTGCGTGAGCTGCGCCAGGTCGCGCCTTATGGCCGTGCCGTCATCGGACTGCGCGACATTGTAGATGAGCCGGTGCGCGTTCGCGCGAACTGGACCGAGCATGGCCTCTACGACGTGCTAGAAACCGCCTATGACGCGATTCTGGTCTACGGCGCCCAAGAGATGCACGATATCACCACCGCCTATGACTTCTCTCCGGCGCTTACGGCCAAGACACGCTACTGTGGCTACATCGAGCGCGCCACGTCGCACGGCGATATCCACCATATCCGCGCACGCTATGGCTGTATGGAAGGAGACCGGCTCGTGGTAGTAACAGCCGGCGGCGGCGGTGATGGGTATCCGTTGCTCCAGGCCTATCTTGCCGGCGCGCGCTCCGAGGAGGCCCCGCAGCGAACGGTGAGCGTTCTGGTCACGGGGCCATTCATGTCGGCTGGTGAGCGAGCGCAGCTCGGGGAGATGGCCGGTGGATTACCGCATCTGCGCCTCGTGACATTCGTTGAAGATATGGTGGATGTCATGGCCGCGGCGGATCTCGTTGTATGTATGGGTGGCTACAATACCCTTTGCGAGATACTTTCCGTCGGCGCGCGGGCGCTGGTGGTGCCGCGCGTGGAGCCGCGCCGCGAGCAGCTTCTGCGAGCGCAAGCCTTCGAAGCGCTCGGCCTGGTGGCGATGCTCCACCCAGACCATCTCGACCCACAGACGTTCAGCCGGCGCATAGGCGAGCTGCTCGCAGAGACCGCCGCTGGAGGGGCAAGACCTGAGGACAAAGCGCGCGAGGCATTCATTGCGGCAGGGTCGCTTAGCGGACTACAGACGACGATCCGCATTATCAGTGATCTCCTGCGTGAAGCGACACTTTCCACCAAGCGCGCGAGTTAACGAGGCCATCAAGAAGCGAAGGACAACCGGATGCGTCCCAATGTGGTAGATGAGACAATCGAAAGCCAGGCAACCCCGGCGCCTTCCCCTGGCATCGAGGTTGCCTATCTGCTCAAACGATACCCACGCCTGTCGGAAACGTTCATCCTGCACGAGATGCTGGCATTGGAAGAGCTTGGCCTGCGTTTGCGCGTGTACTCCATGATGGATCCGCACGAACGCACCACGCATCCCGACGTGCGGCGGCTGCAAGCGGTTGTGACATACCTTCCAGGAGTCACCGTCCGCACGATAGGGCGCTTTGCCGGCGCACACCTCTGCCTCGCTCGGCGCGACCCGCACCGCTACCTGCTGGCGCTCCGCCGTGCGCTGTCGCGCCATGACCCACTGGCTGGCCTGCGCCACTTTTTACGCGGCGGCTGGCTGGCCATCGAGCTAGAGCAGCGCGGCATCCGGCATCTGCATGCCCACTTCGCCCACGGCCCCGCCGCCACGGCCCACTTTGCCCACCTGCTAACCGATTTGTCGTTCAGCTTCACTGGACACGCGAAAGACATCTACACGACGCCCCCAGAGCGCATTGCCGAGCGGATACGTGACGCCCAATTCGTCGTCACGTGTACCAGTCACAACGTCGAGTTCCTCGCGCGGCTGGTAGATAGCGCGACCGCCCCACGCATTCACTGTATCTATCATGGAGTAGACCTTCGCCGCTTTCAGCCTGGACCACATCCAGTCAGCGACGTGCCGATGATATTGGCCGTCGGCCGGCTTGTCGAGAAAAAGGGGCTCTCCTATCTCATTGATGCCTGCGCACTGCTACGCGACCGCGGTATGCTCTTTCGCTGCCACATTGTCGGTAGCGGTCCGCTGAAGACCGCTCTCCGCGACCAGATCGCGGCGCGCGGACTGCGAGACGCCGTTCAGCTAGTGGACGCCTGCACACAGGAGCAGCTCGTAGAGGTCTATCGGGCGGCGACGGTGGTGACACTCCCCTGCGTCGTACTCGAAAACGGCGACCGCGACGGAATCCCCAACGTGCTGGTCGAGGCGATGAGCATGGGTATTCCTGTTATCTCTACCCGAATCTCCGGTATTCCTGAGCTGATCGCGGATGGCGAGAATGGACTGCTGGTGCCGCCAAGAGATGCCGCCGCGCTGGCGGACGCGCTGGCCGGTGTGCTTGCTGATGCGGGCCTGCGGCGGCGGCTCGGCGACGCGGCGCATGACACCGTGATGGAGCGCTTCAACCTGCATCACAACGCGCGCCGGCTGGAAACCCTCTATGGTGACGTGCTGAGTGACGTTTCCCATGCGAGCCTCAAACGATCAGCCTCGCTGGTACAAACAACTCCATGAGAATCCTGTACCTCTGCGCCGATTTTGGCATCCCCATCCTGGGCTTCAAAGGCGCGTCGGTCCATGTGCGCGAGCTCACTGATGCGCTTACGCGATTGGGGCACGATGTCGTCATTCTTACACCCAACCTGGGGGGCGGCAACACGACAATGGCGCGTGTTGAGCTTGTGCCGGAAACGGCGCTCCCCGCACCGATCTCATGGCCCTTGCGCAGGATAGGGCGCTTCTGGTCGCGGAGCAAGCGCCTGGAGCGGGAATTGCGCGAGCTTCGATACAACGCCACATTGCGGCAGGCGGCGCTGCGCCTCACACGGAGCTGGCAGCCAGACCTGCTGTATGAGCGGTACGCGCTCTATGGTCTCGCGGGGCGTGGGCTTGCGCATGACCTGGATGTGCCATATCTGCTAGAAGTGAACGCGCCGCTACGGCTGGAGCGCCAGCGTGCGCGGGGAGTGGCGCTGGACTGGCTGGCACGGTGGGCTGAGCGCCGCGCTTTCCGAGCGGATCGGGTGCTGTGCGTCTCACAGACCATGGCGGAGTACGTCACGGCACGTGGCGCACGGCCAGAGCGTGTGCTCGTGCAGCCGAACGCCGTGGACGTGGCAAAATTCGATCCACATGATCGCGCGGTGGATGTGCGGGCGCGGCTAGGGCTTTCGGATGAGCATCTCGTAATTGGTTTTGCCGGCAGTCTGAAACCCTGGCATGGTGTTGAGTCACTGGTGGATGCCTTCGCCCAGGTCCATCGCCGATTTCCCTTCGCGCGCCTCTTGATCGTTGGTGATGGTCCGGCGCGGGAGGCCGTCACGCGGTGCGTCGCTGAGCGAGACATCGAAGGAGTAGTGGCGTTTCCCGGCAACGTGCCACACGCGGAGGTGCCGCGCTATCTCGCGGCAATGGATGTGACCGCGGCACCATACCTGGACGCTCCCGAATTCTATTTCTCTCCCCTCAAGGTCTTCGAGTATATGGCGGCTGGCCGTCCGGTGGTGGCGCCGCGCCTGGGACAAATCGCGCAGCTGATTCGCGACGGCGAGACCGGCCTGTTCTACACTCCCGGCGCGGTGGACGAGCTGGCGGATCGGTTATCCACTCTCGCGGATTCCGCCGATCTACGGGCACGGTTGGGCGCGTCGGCCGCCGCGGAGGCTCGCGAACGATACACCTGGGAGGCGACGGCGCGACGGATCGTTGCGCTGGGTGAGCGCCCGACGAATACGCAGGGGTAGCCTCCGCGTGTGCTATACTGGCGCCAGTGGGGCGCTCGCCGTGGAGACCCGGCCCGCCGCGAAGATGCGGCGCTCCTGGGAGTCCGCGCCGCCGAGCGCCAACAACTGAGGTGAGACACCATGCCAACACGCATCATTATCGCGGAGGACGACACAGTCATCCGCTTGGACTTGAAAGAAGAGCTACAACGTCAGGGGTATCTCGTCGTGGGCGACGTAGGCGATGGGCAGAGCGCCGTCAACCTCGCCCGCGAGCTGCGGCCCGATCTGATTGTGATGGATGTGCGTATGCCGGAGATGGACGGCATCACCGCCGCCGAGATATTGACACGCGAGAAGATCGCTCCCGTCGTGCTGCTGACGGCGTTCAGCGATGAAGAGCTGATCGAGCGGGCACGCAGCGTTGGGGTGATCCATTACGTGACGAAGCCGTGGCGGTCCAGTGATCTGAAGCCGGCCATTGAGATTGCCCTCAGCCGATTCCAGGAATTCAAGGCGATGGAGACGCGCGTCAAGGACCTGGAAGACCATCTGGCCACGCGCAAAGTGGTCGAGAAAGCCAAGGGCGTGCTCATGGAAAAGTACAACATCAGCGAGCAGGAAGCTTTCCGCCGCATCCAGAAGACGAGCATGAACAACCGCAAGTCTATGAAGGATGTGGCCGAAGCGATCCTCCTGGCCGAGGAGCTCCAGAGCACCGGCAGTGGGCAGTAGGGATATGGCAGAGACGATTGCGCCGGTCACCGTTGCGGTAGTCGGCATCCGCTTCCGCCCCGCCGGGCGCATCTACTACTACGATCCCGCCGGCTTCAACCTCAAGACGGGTCAGTGGGTCATCGTCGAGAGCGTCAAAGGCACCGAATGCGGGCGGGTGGTGATCGCACCGAAGCAGGTGGAAACGTCAGAAGTCAGCGGCGAAGGACTGAAACCGGTGCAGCGCGTCGCCTCGGAGGATGACTTACGCCAGATGCTGGCGTACAAATCCAAAGAGAAAGACGCCCTCCGCCGCTGCGCCGGTCGCGTCGAGCATCACAGCCTGCCCATGAAGCTCGTCGAGGCGGACTACACCTTTGATGGCAGCCGCCTCACCTTCTACTTCACCGCCGAGGAGCGCGTGGACTTCCGCGCGCTCGTCCGCGACCTTGCCGCGCTCTTTCATACCCGTATCGAGCTGCGCCAGATCGGCGCCCGCGACCACGCCAAGCTGCTCGGCGGCGTCGGCGTCTGTGGCAAGACCCTGTGTTGCAGCTCGTGGCTGACCGACTTCAACGTCGTCTCCATCAAGATGGCGAAGGAGCAGGGCCTGCCGCTCAACACCGCCAAGATTTCGGGCATCTGTGGGCGGCTGCTCTGCTGCCTGGCCTATGAGAACGACGACTACGTGGCGGCCAAAGCCGAGATGCCGACCTACGGCGAGATCGTCGAGACGCCAGACGGCCCCGGTCGTGTCATCGGCGTGAACGTGCCCAAGGAGGCCGTCGAGGTCGTACTGGAAAGTGGCGCCACCATCACCGTTCCCGTCAAGGATCTGCCCGGCTTCAACACTCCC
>DATGEP010000360.1:0-10963 GCA_035310125.1 Ktedonobacterales bacterium | reverse complement strand
CAGATTGGCGCGTTCGTTCCCGCCGAGAAGGCGACGATCGGCCTGGTTGATCGTATCTTCCTGCGTGTCGGCGCGGAAGACGACCTTGCTCGCGGCCTCAGCACCTTCATGCTTGAGATGGTTGAAACAGCCTACATTCTGCGCCATGCCACCGAGCGCAGCCTGATTGTCCTGGACGAAGTGGGCCGGGGAACGAGCACCACCGACGGCATCGCCATTGCCCGCGCCGTGCTCGAGCATCTGCACGACATGACCGGATCACGTACCTTGTTCGCCACACACTACCGCGAGCTGACCACCCTCGCGCAATCATTGCCGCATCTGCGCATCTTCCGTATGGATGTTGCCGAGCGTGACGGCACCGCCATCTTCCTCCACCGCGTGCTGCCCGGCGCCAGTGATGCCAGCTACGGCGTCCACGTCGCCCGCATGGCTGGTCTCCCCGGCAGCGTCACAGATCGGGCGGCATCACTACTGGCTGACGCGAACGAGCGCATTCGTACAGTTGCGGAGACGCCCCGCAGTTACCGCACCACAGCAGCGCTAGATGCAATTCTAGAGGAAGTGACGGATGCTCCGGCCCCTCCCACACTCTCAGGTCGCGACCTGTCCCTCGCGTTGGCAAGCCTCAATATCGCCGCCATGACACCGCTGGAAGCGCTCAACGTGCTCTTCTCTCTCCAACAGCGCGCCCTCGTGAGCCTGCACGCGGATTCGAGGTGACTCTTGGAGCAACTTCCCACGAAAACATCAGCTGCACTCCCCGTCAGTCGCATCACCCGCCTGCCTCCCGAGGTTGTGGAGCGCATCGCGGCTGGTGAAGTCATCGAGCGACCTGCTTCCGTCGTGCGCGAGTTGATTGACAACGCGCTGGATTCCGGCGCGCGCACCATTCGTGTCGAGTTGCGCCACGGCGGTGTGCGCCTCATCCGCGTCGCCGACGACGGCGGCGGCATCGTACCCGATGATCTGCCGCTGGCCTACGCGCCCCATGCCACCAGCAAAGTCACAAGCCTGGCCGATCTGGCGCTTCTCTCCACGCTTGGCTTTCGTGGCGAGGCACTTGCAAGCATCACCGCCGCAGCGGAGCTAGAAATCATCAGCGCCTGCGACGACAGCGGCGTGGCCCACGTCATCAGCACCGGACCTGAGCGCCTGGCGGAAACAAGCGTCACGGCTCGCTCGCGCGGGACGACCGTGACCGTCCGCGACCTCTTCGCCACCGTACCAGCGCGCCGCGCCCTGCTACGCGGCTCCCGCACCGAGACCGGACATATCGCCGCGCTTGTCCGCGCCTATGCGCTCATTCATCCCAATGTCCATGTCGTCCTCGTAGCAGATGGCCTTCTGACGCTCCAAACGCATGGCGGCGGACTCTATGCCGCGATCAGCGACCTCTACGGTCCCGACATTGAACGCGCGCTGCTACCGATTGGCCCGCTGGAGCTGCACGGCACCCGCATCCACGGCGCAGTGGCAAGTCGTTCTTTCAGCCACCCAACACGCGATCACATCGTGCTCGCCGTCAATGGCCGTCCCGTAAATAATCGCGCGCTGCACACCACTATGGAAGCTGGCTACCGGCCGCTTCTGCGCAAAGGGCGCCATCCCGTTCTCGTCGCGCTTCTCACCACCGCTCCTGAGCGGCTAGATGCCAATATCCACCCTGCCAAATCCGAAGTGCTGCTCAACGATGAGACCCACATTGCCCGCGCGTTGCGCGACGCCATCCACAGTACGCTTGGCGCCGTCCCGCGCGGCGCGGCTCTGCCGGCGTTTCTGCCGGGCACACCGCGCACCGCGCCTGTACAGCTTCGGCTGCCCCTCCCACGTAAACGCCGCGGGCTCCTGCTCGGTGAGCGGCGGCCCCCATACACTATCGCGCCTCAGCGTGAGGATATGGACGATGCGCTCGCGGGCATCCCCGCACTCGAAGCGCTGGCACAGTTCGATGACACGCTGATTCTCGCTCGCGCCGCTGGCGGCCACCTCTACCTCGTAGACCAGCACCGCGCACACGAGCGCGCGCTCTACGAGCACCTGCTGCGAACACGTGACAGCTTCACTGTACACACGTCTACAGATCCCGTTGATAACCCAGAGAAGACGGAAAATGGTCGAGCAGCCGGCCAGCTTCTCCTGGAGCCTGTGCTGGTTGAGCTGACCTCCAGGCAGGCTGGATTGCTTGGCCCCCGTCTACATGAGCTCGCGGGCCTGGGGCTCGATTGCCAGCCGTTCGGCGGCAGTGTCTTCCTGGTGCGCTCCTTGCCTGATATCTCTGGATCGGCACAGAGCCCCGCCACCTTCGCACGCGCGCTCGCTGAGGACGCATCGGTGGACAGTGACGATTGGCTGAATCACCTTTGTGTGTCGCTCGCCTGTCGCTCGGCTATCCGGCGCGGCCAGCCACTCGACGCTCACCAGCGTCAATCGCTGCTAGACGGACTCCGCGATGTATCCGCGCCAGCCGTCTGCCCGCACGGCAGCCCGCTCATTGTGCGGCTCTCTCGCAGTCACCTCTCCCGCGCCTTCGAGTGGTAACGCCAGTAGGTCGCTATTCACCCTCCCCGAGCTGGATTACTTCAGGTGTCAGTTCGCCCTCGCCTTCCGCCGAGATGGGGAGTGGTCCAGCCTGTTCGCATGTGAAGCGCCCGTATGCTGACAATTGTCGCCGCTTCTCCGCGTCTGACCAGCCGAGCGCTTCCTCCATCAGATCAGCGACCCGCGCTGCTGCATCAAGCCCGCGCGAGCGGTCCTCGATGGCGATATGCGTCCGCCGCGCCAGCACGTCTTCCAGCGTCAGCGCCATCTCAATATGACTAGCCCACAACACCTCGGCTTCGATGTATGGCAGATCGCCCACCAGTCGCGCCGCCAGCCCGGGCCGCTCTTCCACCAGGGCAAGTACCTGCAACGCATCGCTCCCATAGGCGCCGCCCAAATGTGCCAGCACATCGGTAGCGAGGCCGAGCCGCTGGCCGCGCTGGTTCACCTCCTGGCGTGCGCGTGCCCAGCCGGGAGCTCCGGCGAGTGGCATGCGCAATGTCGGGTGCGTTCTTCGTCGCCGCTGGCGTGTGTCTATGCGGTCGAGTACGTCTTGCGCCATCTTGCGGTACGTCGTCAGCTTCCCTCCCGAAACCGTCAACAACCCGTCCGCGCCTTCCACCACCTCGTGTGTCCGCGACAAGCGCGCCGCTGTCCGGCCCTTGCGCAGGCGCAAAAGTGGGCGATACCCCGCATACGTCGCCACGATGTCGTGTCGCGCGAGCGGGCGGCGAACGTAGCGATTGAGATGTCCGAGCAGATAATCAATCTCCGCCTCCGTAGCCACTGGCTCTGGCATGGAACGCACCCCGTCGTCGGTGGTACCCACCAGCGCCCGTGAAAGCCACGGTACGATGAAGATAATGCGCCCGTCCTCCGTCTCCGGTAGCACGATAGCCTCTTCGTCAAGGTCCAGCGCCGCACGAGTAAACACGAGATGGGTGCCCTTGCTCGGTGCGATCTGCAACATTGGCGCATCACCCGCCAGCTTCTCCACCTCCTCCGCCCACACTCCAGTCGCATTGACCACATGCCGCGCACGAATGAGCACGTCACTTCCATCTTCCCGATCACCGGCCAGACAGTCGCGCACCCATGCGCCCGACACGCGCCCATCGCTATGCTCGAAGCGCGTCACCTCAGCATAGTTGGCGATCTGCGCACCACGCGCCGCCGCCGCCCGCAGCACCGCAATCGTAAGCCGCGTATCATCCGTCTGCGCGTCGTAGTACACGAACCCGGTCTTCAATCCGTTTGGCACCAGGCATCGTGCCCGCGCGAGCACTTCGGCACGACTGAGACGCCGGTGTGCACCGACGTTGTCCCGGCCGGCGAGGACATCGTAAACAAACAAACCCGCATCCAGGATGAAGGAAAGACCGATACCTTTTGGCGGAGCGACAGGCAAGCCAACTGGATGGCGCGAGCTGGCGTACAGTGGCAACACGAACGAAAGCGGACGTACCAGATACGGCGCGTTCCGGAGCAGCCGGCCACGCTCGATCAACGCCTCGCGCACGAGTGGAATATCAAGCTCCGGCAGATACCGTATGCCACCATGCACGAGCTTCGTGGAGCGACTGCTCGTTCCGCTCGCGAAATCCCCACGCTCCACCAGTCCCACACGATAGCCACGCGCGGTGGCGTCCAGCGCAACGCCCGCGCCCGTAATGCCGCCACCAATTACCAGTACATCCAGCGGTTGTTCGCCCGTCAACCGCTCCCATACCTGCCGCCGTTCCACCACCACAAGCTCCCCCATACTAACTGGGCTTTCCGCATAGAAGGTATCTTCTTGATACCATAACATGAAAACGCTGAGATTGCGCCGCATCTGGCAAACATAGCCGATGTGCTATCGTATAGGTGTGCTGAAATTGCGCACCCAATCGCCCAATCGCAGGATAGACGCCACGTGCAGACCGAGATACTACTCCACACACCACCGCCTGAGCGTCGCGATGTCACCGGCCGCTATTCCGTTCGTGTAGACCGCCTCAGCGAAACCGGGGAAGCTCACGGGGTGGTTGCCGCCACACTCGACGCTCCCTCAGACGAAGACTTCACGCTAGTCTTCGGCGAGCGACACCGCGAGGCGTGGCCACCCACAGAGTTTACCTTCATTGGCGGTCTTCCCGGCGAGCTGATTGAAGTAGACGCTACCTGGCGACTTCCCCATCCAAACCGGAAACGCGCACGTCACGTGCCGGCGCCGACCGTGCGAGTCCGGCACGTACTCGAAGCCGCACCAGCACGTGTGCTCGCGCCATGTCCCGTCTTCGGTGAGTGCGGTGGCTGCCAGCTTCAGCATCTAGATTACGCCGCGCAGCTCTCCTGGAAAACGCAACGCATGCGTGACCTCCTCGCCATCGTGGGCTTCGAGTCGCCACCTGTCGCCCCCGCGATTGGCTGCGAGCCTCCCTGGCAGTACCGCAATCACATGCGCTTCTCCGTGAACCGCGAAGGACGAGCCGGCCTCACTGCTCGCAACAGCCATCGGGTACTGCCACTTCGCGCCTGTCCGATCGCCCATCCACGCATCAACGAGGCGCTGGCAATTTTGGAAGATGAGATGCTGCCACAACCGCAGATACTCATCCGCTATGGAGAGGCCTCTGGGCAGATACTGATGCAACCCGCTGCCAGCCCGGAGCTGCGCACCCGTCTGGCAGCGGCCGGCCTGGACATTCACGAAACAGATATGGAGGAGTCGCTGCTGGGCCAGCCGTTTACAATCCGGCCAAGCTCCTTCTTCCAAACGAATACACGCCAGGCGAACCGCATGGCCGAGCTCGTGCTGGACCGGCTCCCCGCTGGCTCTGATGTCACGCTCGTAGACGCCTACTGCGGCGTTGGCACGTTTGCGCGCCTCCTGGCGCCACAAGCCGGCCGTGTCCTCGCCATCGAGGAATCTGCCAGCGCCATCCGCGACGCGCGCGTCAACCTGAACAACGTGCCGAACGTGACCATTCTCCAGGGTAAAGTAGAGGACATCCTACCGCGGATACCTGACACAATCCATGGTCTGGTGATTGACCCACCGCGTGCGGGGTGCCAGCGGACCGTGCTCGATTCACTCGTAGCTCGCCGGGTACCACGCCTCGTCTACATCTCATGTGGCCCCGACACACTCGCACGCGACCTGGCGTATCTCTGCCTACGCACCGCCGCATACCGCCTCATCTCCGTGCAACCGCTCGATATGTTCCCACAGACCGCGCACATCGAAAACGTCACCCTCCTGGAGGCTATCTAATGCCGCGCCCGCCACTATTTCTCGCGTCCGCGTCGCCACGCCGGCGACAGATCCTCACTGAAGCGGGCATTCCTTTCACCCTGCACGTCACGTCCGTTGACGAAGACACGCTGACCCATGAGTACACTGGCCCGCTGGACCGACTTGGAGAGTACCTGGCGCGCCAGAAAGCGCGGGCTGCGTGCGATAGCCTCGCGCACGTCGGCCTATCTGGCACGGTCCTGGCGTCCGATACGACCGTCTTAATTGACGGCCAATCCCTGGCCAAACCACGTGACCACCGCGAGGCGAGCGCAATGCTTCGCACCCTTCGTGGACGCGAACATGTCGTCGCCACGGGAATCGCGCTGGCTGGCCCCACACCGGAGCATATGATCTCCGCTACCGCTGCCACACGTGTGCGCATGCGCGACTTCAACGATGCCGAGCTTACGGCATATGTCGCCACTGGGGATCCACTAGATAAGGCGGGCGCGTACTCCATCCAGCACCCTAATTTCTCTCCTGTAGCTGCCATCACGGGCTGTCATCTCGGCGTGATCGGGTTGCCAGTCTGCCTCGTATCAGCGCTCGTGAACGGCACGCCCTTGCCGCCGGACGCTCTCACCTGTGATAGAACCTGCCCATGGTCGGCTCGCTGCACTCCGCCGTTCCCTGGACCAGACGGTATTACTGAGACTTCTACCGATGCGACCCACCATCCATAAGCGCGCGCCGGTGCGCGGGCGCTATGCGCCCTCGCCCACGGGAATGCTGCACCTGGGCAACCTCCGCACCGCTCTACTTGCCTGGCTCTTCGCGCGCTCGGCAGGTGGCGCCTTCATCCTGCGCGTGGAAGACCTCGATCTGCCACGCGTGCGACCGGGCGCAACTGAAACAATGTTGCACGACCTGCGCTGGTTAGGGCTTGACTGGGACGAAGGGCCGGGCGTTGGTGGAATCCTCGGTCCATACTTCCAGAATGACCGCCGCGACCTCTACGCCGCCGCGCTGGCACGACTGCGCAACCGTGGATTGCTCTATCCATGCTACTGCACCCGCGCTGAGCTTGCTCATATCGCTAGCGCACCCCATGCCCGCGACGTCGCGCCACGGTATCCCGGCACCTGCCGCACCCTCACCGCTCGACAGCGCCGCGAGCACGAGGCCGCCGGCCGCCGCCCATCCCTGCGCTTCCGTGCGCCTTCCACCACAATTAGTTTTGTAGACGCCATTTTCGGTGCGCAAGCCGAAAACGTGGGGCAGACAGTTGGCGACTTCATCGTACGCCGAAGCGACGGCATCTATGCCTATCAGCTCGCCGTCGTCGTGGACGATGCGCTCATGGGCATTACCCAAATTGTGCGCGGCGCCGATCTCCTCGATTCCACCGCCCGCCAGCTCGCCCTCTATGATGCGCTGGGCTATCACCGCCCACGCGAGCTCGCGCACGTCCCGCTCATCCTTGACTCTTCTGGTGTCCGCATGTCGAAGCGAGACGCCGCCGCCGGCGTTGCCTGTCTGCGCGACCGCGGTGAGTCACCAGAGTGGGTGCTCGGCGCCCTCGCCGCAAGCTGTGGCATTTGGCCGCAACACGAGCCAGCCACGGCGCGGCAGCTTCTCGCGACCTTCGATCCAGCGGTCATCGTCAACTCGCCCACACCGATCATCCTCTAAAAGCGTCCTCTCTCTATGGTTCCATCACGCATTGGGGGACGGCTCGCGACAGCGCGGCTCCGTCGAGGGCGTCCTCCGGACGCCCGCTGACCCTTACCTCAACACCCGCGTTTGATGGGACCTCGCTGCACCAGCGGTTTGACGATGCCATTGGCTCACGCCTATACTAGATGCAATCGTCCTTCTTGCGGAGTGTGTCGCCCGCACCACTCAACGATCCGAGGAATGCATGGCCACCGCCCGGAAACCAGAGCCATCCAGTCAGGCAGACGACCCACGCGAGGAGTTTCTCGACCACGCGAGTCATGAGCTTCGCACACCTATTACCGCGCTCAAAGGTCATGTACAGCTCCTTCAGCGGCGGCTGCGCAAGCAGGAGGGACGTGAGAGCGACCTTGCCGAGCTCAACAAGATGATGTACCAGATCGAGCGCATCAACCACCACCTTGATATCTACCTCAGCGCCTCGCACATCGCACGTCACAAATATGTCGTCTCGCCCACGGAAACCGATCTCGTGAGCACTGTGCGCCGCGTTGTCTCTCTGTATGAAGGGGGTCTCACCGCACACGTCATCACACTTCAGGCTGACGACGAGCAAATCCTCGGTATGTGGGACCGGTCGCGTCTCGAAGAAGCGATCTCGGCGTTGCTCGCCAATGCCGTCAAATTCAGCTCTGGTGGCGAGATCACCGTCAACCTAAGCCACGCCGGAAACGTCGCGCGCATTGAGATAAGCGACCAGGGTATCGGAGTGCCGACCAGCGAGCGCCATATGATTTTTCATCCGTACATGCACGGTAGCAACGTAAAGAACGCGGGCGCCGGTCTTGGCCTGTACATCGCCCACGAAGTCGTGCGCCGACACGGCGGGCGCATCGGTGTTCGCGCTCGCCCCGGCGGCGGCAGCATCTTCTGGTCCACACTCCCCATCATGCCCCCTACCCGGCTGAAACACACGCATTAAAGGGCAATATCCTCCTATTTCGCATCAATGGCAGTTTGGCATAGAAAGGTGGCTGCCAGCCGCGGCGGATGCCGCCACACCGGCGCCAGGCAGGCCCGCTGGCGAATCACAAAAGCTCCCATCTTGCCTCAGCAGGACAGGAGCTTTTGCAACGAGTTTCAGAGGTCCGCTAACACGCCAGAAGGTTCGCGCAGCCGTCCCAAAAAGATCGGCGTATCCAGCTTTGTGTAGCGCCGTACTTCGGTCGCCCGCAAGGATTGCATCATCCGCACCAGCTCGGAGGCATCGTCAGACTCATTGGCCAGGATGAATTCATAATCTCCCAGTCCGAACGCATCCACCGTGTTCGCCAGGACGCCACCGCCCTCTTCATCCGTTTGAGCTGGCGCGGGTGTCACTGCGGTCGCAGTGCTGCCACCGCGTCCGTGTCCGTTGCTCTGTTCGCCGGACGCAGCCACCTGCTCACGCGGCACCGCATACTTGCGACCGATCAGCCCATGCTCCGCCATCAGGTCACGACGGCGCTCGTACGGCAACAGATACCACTCCGCCGTCTTCACGAAAGGATACACACTGATGAAAGTCTTCGCCGGCGCGCCCTGCATGAAAGCGGGCGCATGAGCGGGATCATAGCGCGCATCCGCTACCACACCCACATAGGTCTGCCGCGTCGCGAGGTAACGACCCAGCCCCGTGTGCCGCAGGCTTACAGCGAGTCGCTGAATCGCATCCAAATCGGTGCTCACCACCCACAGCATGAAATCCACATCTTCGCGAAAGCCCACCATCGAATACGCGCCACGCAGTCCTACAGTGCTGGGGCGTGCCTCTAGAGCGGCAAGGAACTCCGCTTTACCCCGTGTTTGTTCCGCTTCGGGGAGCCGTGAATAGGTGGGATCGAGTGCGTAGAGCCAGTACGCCGCATAGGTTGTCTGCTCAGCCGAGCCAGTTGCCATCGTGTATCTCCAATTCGGGCGCGGCCATATCTCGCGCCATGCCCCTTCGTCTCTTATATAGACCAAAGGCCGCTGCCATCCAGGCCCGCGCGTCTTCTCTTGATTTTAGCACTGCCGCATCTCGCCGCACCACTACGGAATCTTGGGCTGCTACTTGCGCCTGATTCCCGCTGCCCACTACAATGGCGGCGATGATACATCACTCCATTCTCAATTCACCTTTACCCAGGCAAATCATCCGCCGGTATGCGCCGATAATGCTCTTGCTCGGCTGCATCGTCCCACTGGTCGCCTCGTGTGGACTGCATTCCGGCGCGGGCGTCCTCGCCTTTCTGCGCTCCGGTGCGTTGTGGACCATCCAGAGCGACGGCTCAAGCCCCACCATGATCGCCGCGGCTGATATCGCGGGCTTCGCCTGGTCGCCCGACCACCACCAGTTTGTGCTCCGATATGGTGCCAATGCACCTCCCAAGCCACCACAGAGCACGCTTGGAGCGCCTGACTCGCCCAGTAACCTCGGTATTGTGAGCGTCAACGGCGGCACGGTCCTACAAATCACGCCGCAGGACAATGGCGTCCTTCGAAGCGACGCCTGGTGGGATCCGAACGGCAACCGGCTGCTTTATCGCGAACAATTGAATGGATCGGGCCAACCACCAACTTACTTCATTTCCCAGGCCGATCAGCCCATCGGGATTGCGCGCAAGCTCGTATTCGCCGCCGCCACCCTCCCTGCCATCGCGCCAGACGGGCAGCGGGTAGCAATCATTGACGCAACGGGCAACCTTCGGCTCGGCCCCCCAGGCGCCATCGGTCAGCGTATCGCAACCGGAGCGCTGGCCGCACTTCCAACGACCAATCGCCCCGCCCGCATCCTCTGGCAGCCCCACACCGACGCGCTCCTCTTCGATGCGGCGTCGCCTCTCGGCGTCAGTCTTATACTCAACGACATGCACGGCGGCTCCCGCGCGCTGGCCACGGTGCCCGCCCTCCTGGACGCCGCATTCTCGCCCGACGGCTCACGCTTGCTCATCCGCACGCCAACAGACTTCCAGCTCTATACTACGACCGCCTCGGACTCGCCGCTGTTTAGCTGGCCAGAGACCGACCCTACGGCGCTGCCCTGGTGGTCACCCGATGGTCGCTCCGTGCTCGTGCAAGATTCGACCGGCTGGCAGCAGGTGGATGTCATCCATCACACCGTTCGCCAACTGCTCACCTACAGTCAGCGCGGCGCACCCACCAATCCAGGTGCCAATCCGGATTGGCGCCCAGCCGCCACCAGCCCGTTCAGCCCGGACGGCTCACAAATCGTCTTCGCCGCGCCCGCCAGCAGCACCTGGCTCGGCGACCAGCTTCCCTATCCACACAACAGCTCCACCGGCCTGTATATCGCCTCCATTCAGAGCGGCAGCCCCGGTCGCGCCACACTGATAGATAGTGGGGCGGACTACGCTCCCGGATGGAGCTATTTCGACCCATCAACCGCCTTTCTTGTAGCATCCTGATGTGCTCGCTCACCGCGTCATCCGCAGGGGTGTCCGACGGACGCCCTCCGCTGCGCACGTGGTACACTCACTTCAA
>DATGEP010000359.1:0-4826 GCA_035310125.1 Ktedonobacterales bacterium | reverse complement strand
CAGCGCTGGCAACCCTTGCTGCCCCACCTTCTGCGGGTGAATGCGGTGGCCAGACGAGATGGCCAGGCCCGGTTCACGGCGCTACTGCATCACGTCGACGTCGAGGCGCTCAGACGAGCGTTCAAAAGACAACGGCGCGGAGCGAGCCCAGGAGTCGATAGAGTGACGGTGGACGAGTACGAGCAGGACCTGGACGACAATCTCCAGCTACTGCACGCGCGCGTTCACAGCGGTCAGTACTGGCCGAAGCCAGTGCTGCGCGTGTACATCCCGAAGGCCGACGGGGGCAAACGCAAGCTCGGACTATCGGTTCTGGAGGACAAGATCGTCCAGAGCGCGGTGGCCGAAGTGCTGAATGCCATCTACGAGGCGGACTTCTACGGGTTCAGCTACGGTTTCCGACCAGGCCGCAGCCCACACGGGGCGTTAGAAAGCCTGGAAAAGGCGCTGATGACGCAACGGGTGAATTGGGTGCTTGACTTTGACGTCCGAACCTTTTTCGACTCATTGGACCACGAGTGGCTGGTGCGGATGTTAGAGCACAGGATTGCCGACCGAAGGATCATTCGTCTGATAAAGCGATGGCTAAAGGCCGGCATCCTCGAGAGTGGTGAATGGACGGCGGTCGATACGGGAAGTCCCCAGGGTTCGGGGATCAGCCCGCTCCTAGCCAACGTCTTCTTGCACTACAGCTTTGATGCCTGGATACACCAATGGCGCAAGCGGCATGCGCACGGCCAGATCGTGGTCGTTCGGTACGCCGACGATAGCGTCATTGGAGCCGAGCACGAGGATGATGCACGAAGGCTGCTGGTGGCGCTTAGGGAGCGACTGGCCAAGTTTGGCCTGGCGCTCAATGAGGACAAGACCCGGCTCATCGAATTTGGGCGGTTCGCTGCTCAGAGGCGAGCGCAGGCGGGTCGGAGACGACCAGAGACTTTCAACTTCTTGGGATTCACCCATTACTGCGGGGCAACTCGAAGTGGAAAGTTCATGGTCAAGCGGAAGACGCAAGCGACGCGGCTGGCTCGCAAGGTGAAAGAGCTACGAGTGCAGATGAGGAGGCGGTGGCATGCACGAGTGCCTGAGCAACATGCCTGGCTGAGCCAGGTGTTGCGTGGACATTACGGCTACTACGGCCTCATCTTCAACCACAGGTCACTGAATCAGTTCTATGAATTGGTGAAGCGGATGTGGTTCAAAGCCCTGAAGCGACAGAGCCAAAAGTCCAAGATGAATTGGACGAAGTTCGATCGGTTGCAAACGGTCTTTCCGCTCCCGAAACCGACCATCCATCAATCCTGGTACGGAGCGTCTGGATGACCGAGGAACTTTCCAGAGGAGCCGGGTGCCCTAACGGGGCACGCCCGGATCCGTGGGGGTGAAAGCCAGTAATGGCTGATCTACCTAACAGTTCCGTACGCCGGGATCCGTGCGGGGGGCGGCCAGCAATGACCGTCCCTACCGCGATTGGTGACCGGCCCCGGAATTATGAGACGCAGTACTTAGTTAGACTGTCCGAACCTCTTCGTTATCGGTCGCCGTTAGCCAGCGGCGGACGGCCTCTACTGGACTCCGCCGTTGCTGTGCAGCAGTTGTCCGTTTATCCAGCCGCCCTGGGGCGAGCACAGGAAGCTCACCAGATTCGCGCAGTCTGCCGGTAGGCCCACGCGGCCCAGGGGCACGCGTTGAGCGACCTCGTGCATCTGTGCCTCGGTCATCCAGCCAGTATCGGTTGCGCCGGGGTTGATTACATTGGCCGTGAGCCCAAGATGGCCAAGCTCTCGGGCAGCAGCCAACACGATGCGGTCCAGCGCGCCCTTGCTCGCGCCATAGGGCAGGTTGCCTGCGACATGGTCACTGGTCAGGCCGATGATTCGGCCGCGGCCATCTTTCGCCTCCAGGCGCTGTGCAAACTCCCGAATCAAGAGCCACGTAGCGCGCGCATTTACGGCAAAGTGACGATCGAAACTCTCCAGACTGGTGTCGAGAATCCCTGACGCTACCGATTCGCAGTGCGCGAGCACGAGTGCGGTGACAGTGTTGAGTTGCGCTTCGATAGTGGCGAAGATATGTGCTGGAGTTGCCGGGTCGGCAAGGTCAGCTTCGACAGCCGCTAGAGATGCGCCTGCCCGGCGTAGTTGCGATTCGAGCCTGGTCAGATCTTCGGCATCGCTGCCCCACGGCATGCGCTGGTCGTAGTCGCGCCAGTAGGTAATCGCGACGTTCCAACCATCGCGCGCCAAGCGCAGCGCGACTGCGCTGCCGATGCCGCGCTGACGGCTGGCTCCGGTCACGAGCACGACCGGTCGCGATCGATCCAGGCCCATCCGCTGAAGGATAGCGAGGCGACTGGCCCTGATAAGACGCCGACGCCGGGCATACGTCTGTCCCGTTGTGAGGCCTTCAGCCTGGAGCGGCCGAGCGTACGCTGGGTCGAACCTCCACTGACCCGGAAATCGAGCCGTTCCCAGGCGACGGGCGGGTTGAGCCGAGAATGCGTTCGAGATTCGGCGCGTTGAAGAATGCCTCGCTCGGAATGCGGCCATCCCTGGCCAGAAAGAACTGGATGGTGTCCGACGGGCTATCGCGCAGAGCCTGGCGCAGCCGAAGCAAGTCCGGTGAGATCGGTTCGAGCTGGGCGGCGTGCAGGTTTTCGTGGTACGCAGGCAACGTCGCCTCGTTGCGCTGAAGCTCGTAGCGCGCCAGAGCGCTCTCGAGTGGCTCGTTCCCAGAGAGCCCTTGGTGGGCGGCTTCGGCCAGGAGCTCGGCATCGCGTAGTGCATCGCTCATGCCGAGCGCCCGAAAGGGATCTTTGTGACAGCCCGCATCGCCGACCAGGGCCCAGCCCTGTCCGAACGGCTTCCTCAGGAAGTTCGGCATGTCACCGGTCCCGTAGATGCGCTCGACGCGCTGGCTGGATCGCACGCGCTGACCAAGGCTTGGCACCAGGTCGAGCGCGGCCATGAAGCGCGCCTCGAGATCCAAACGTACCGATGCAAATTCGTCGATGGGCCAGCCGACAAGGACAGCTGTCGCGCTGTCGTTGGTCGGGTGGACAAACACTGCCTGGCGCCCGGGTACAACGTAGATCTCGAAGCTCGTTGTGGGTAGTGCCCGGAAGTAGCTGAAGTACCAGCACATGAGCGTCGGCACGCTCTCGTACGTCGGTGCTTTAACCGCCTGGGCGACGCGCGAGTGTTTTCCGTCCGCGCCGATGGTCAGTCGCGATGTGATGCGTGTCGACCCAACAACACTCACGCCCACGACGCGTTTTTCGTCCATGAGCACCGAGTCAACCGCGACGCCCTGGCGCAGCTCGGCGCCGGCCGTCGTGGCGGCGTCGATCAGGATCTGGTCGAATGGGCCGCGCCGCGGTCCGTAACCCCAGGCGATGCCGTCCAGTTCGACGTTTTGTACCGACAGTGGGAAGTCACCCAGGTCGAAGGTCAGGCTCGTCACAGGTGGACAGCCCGACGCGACGATCCTGTTCAGCAAACCCCAACGTGCCAGTCGCGGGGGGCCATCGCGGTGGATGAAGTGCCCGTGAGGAATCTCACTTGGGAAGCGGGCACGATCGACCAGCAGCACGCGGTGGCCCTTGCGTGCCAGGAGCATGGCGGTCGCCGCGCCCGCGCAGCGCGCGCCGACGATGATGGCGTCATAGTCGTGCTTCGTCATCGCTGACCTCTCTCCACCTGTGTGTTTGTGCGGGCCAGCATGGGTTCTGCAGCTGCCGGATCTCCAGCCGAAACGCTGCCGAATCCGGCGTTATCACGTGCTGTCCGCGTGGAGTTCTCGGTGCCAGAGGCTCTCGGTGACGCGCTTGATCGCGGCCGCGAGTTGGTAGCGATAGGTATTGAACGGCAGCCCGAGGCGTTCCGCGGCAAGCTCTTGCGTGGCCGCCGGCTGCAAGTAGGTGCAGTCCAGCGCGCGAAACAGTTTCTCTGTCTTCGGATTTCCGCGCAGTTCAGCTGCGCTCTCACGGATCAGCGCCTGGAGTGTCGCGCCGTTCGGCACGCCGCGGGCATGCTCGGCAGCTAACCGCGAGCGCAGCAGCGGATTGGCGGCAAGCACGTCAGCTCTGCCGAAGCTACGCAAAGCCTGCCGTACGGCGTCCTCGAACTCGGCTCGAGAGAGGACCAGCAAGGGCGCCTGAGCGCCCATGCCGATCGACTCCGAGCTCTGCGCCGCCCTGTCGAAGAACTCGAGCAGCCCTCTGCGTTCGACCCAGGCCCGCGCAGGCTCCACTCGCCAGTCGTGGGCAAAGACCGCATAGTGCCGCTCGCCGATGTCAAAATCCGCCTCGGGCGCGCGTGAAAATCCCAGGGCGGTGAAGCCCGGCCCGAATGTGTCGGGATAGGCGCTGAGAATGAAGCTCCAGGCCAACCTGGGGGTGGTCAACCAGCGGATGCCAGATACGGCGGCGGCGACATTCAGCGCCGCTGGATCCTGGTAACCGTCTACGCTCATCCAGAAGCGGTGGTACATCAGCCGCTCGCCGGCCCGCACAGGCCCGTGCCGCAGCGCGAACTGGCTGGCCAGCGCGATGGCAGGGTCCGCCGCGCAACTCCGCGCCTCATTTTCGTCCAGGACCAGGACCGTCGTGAATCCTTCGAGTTGACCGCCGGCCCCACGGAACGCGACGACGCTATCAGGGAAACGCTCGAGCCAGAAGTCAGCGATCTGCGCGGACGCGTCGCCCTCGTGTAGGCGAACCATCGACAGGATCGCTGGAAAGTCCTCGCGTATTGCTGGCTCGGCGTACGTGGTGCCAATCGCCGTCCAGTCGTACAGGGACCGCAGGAAGAGGTTATGGCGTGCCA
>DATGEP010000358.1:0-3122 GCA_035310125.1 Ktedonobacterales bacterium | reverse complement strand
GAGGTGATATCGTATCGCATGCGCGGCATCGGTCGTCGGCAGATTCCCAAAATGCGGAGTCTCGCTAATAGAGGCCATCCACTCCTCGCGCGTCATGTATGGAAGGCGGCGCAGATCGTCCAGCGTCCGCAGCTGCTCCGGCCGGAAGCCCGCCGCGTCCAGTCTGGCGCGGTGAAACGGACTTTTGGTGTAGGCGAGCTCGGCCAGCCGCTGCAGCTTATACAGTTGAAGGCGATTGAGATCTTCGCGTGGAAGCGTCTCGTTCTTGGGATTCCAGTACGTGGAATACGCCATGCGGGTTCCTCCTCATTGAGATAGGCGGACGCACTTCAGTGGCGAGCATGTGAAGACGCTGCTGAATACACGGCAGTGCCTCGCTGCACCCCCATCATATGTCACGTCGCGATGACTCCACAAATGACGGCTCCTGATCGCGCGCTGGCGCGGCTTCACGACATATCACGGGACGCGAGCAAGCGCCAGCCCACGTGGGCGGACCGTGCTGCACTACACGTCTGGGGGCTTGTGACGTGTCACTGTAACCAAACGAATGCACAGACACATCAGACGAAACCGAGCAAGGACCGATCTACCTTGTCGATGCGAGCGAAGATGCGGCGGAATAACCGCCGCGCAGCCAAGAGAGCGCACCCGGGCGACGAATGCTGCTCCGGAAGAGCCGCGATTGGCAATCACGCGCTGGAAGATAAAGCTGTCACGCAAGGCGTCCGCCGGAGTGCCGGCACGGCACTGGCGGCGGATCACCAGGATTCGGGCGCGCGACAGTTACTCGCCGGTGAGGACATCCGCTGAGAGTCTGCGGACGCGCACGGGGTCGGCGATCGCGTCGATCTCGACGATCTTGCCCGCGGCTACGGTGAAACCCATTACGGAGATGGGCTGTGCGCCCACGAAGGCGACCACGCCAACCGCGCCATTCACTAGCACAGGGCGCAGGCGCGCATCTGGCCGGGCGAAGAGAAGCGCCTGGCGAGCGACGGCTTCCGCGCCACGGAATACCGAGGTTGCTGCCACTCGTCTCTGCCCCACGTCGCCACGCAGCACGACATCGGGATCGAGCTGGTTGACGAGCGCATTGAAATCGCCTCCTCGCGCCGCCGCCAAGAAGGCATCGACCACGGCGCGTTGACGCGCGAAATCGGGGTCCGGCATCGGTGGCCGCGCGCTCTTCACGCGGCGGCGCGCTCGACTGGCAAGCTGCCGCGCCGCTGCGGGGGTGCGTCCCACCATCGGCGCAATCTCCTCGAAGGGCGTGCCAAACACGTCATGGAGGACAAACGCCAACCGCTCGTCTGGCGATAGAGTATCAAGGACGACGAGAAGCGCGAGGCCAACCGAGTCAGCCAGCAATGCCTCCTCCTCTGGCTGTCGCTGTTCGTCCGCGCTGATGATCGGGTCAGGCAAATGGAGCCCGAATGAATCCTCACGCCGCGCGTGGCGCGAGCGCAACATATTCAGGCACACGCGGGCAATGATTGTCGTCAACCACCCGCCGAGATTTTCCACCTCGCTCGCTCCCGCGCGGCTGAGGCGCAGCCAGGTGTCTTGCACAGCGTCGTCGGCCTCAGTGAGCGACCCCAACATCCGGTAGGCCATCGACCGCAGATGAGAGCGGTGCTCCTCAAAGCGCTGCGCCAGCCACTCGTTCTCGTCCATCTGTCACATCCTTTCACGATGACGTGTCATCCGTAGTGACCCACAGAACACACTGTATGTGACAAGGAGAATGTATATGTCGGATATGTCAAAAGTCGCGCTTGTTACTGGCGGCACAGGCACGCTCGGACGCCATGTCGTCTCGCGACTACTGGCCCGCGGCTGGGACGTACGCGTGCTCAGCCGGCACAGCCGCGAGGTCAAAGACGGTGCCCAGTTTATGAGCGGTGATCTGGACACAGGCGCAGGAATTGACGCCGCCGTGGAGGGGGCTGAGGTCATCATCCATTGTGCGGGCAGCAACACAGGCGATGAGAGGAAGGCTGCGACGCTGGTCCAGGCGGCGTCGCGAGCTCATGTGCGGCATCTGGTCTACATCTCGGTCGTCGGCGCCGACCGTATCCCCGTCGTCGGCCCCGTCGACCGCGCCATGTTCGGCTACTTCGCGTCGAAGCGAGCTGCCGAGCGGGTGGTGGCCGAGTCCGGCATACCGTGGACGACGCTCCGCGCCACCCAGTTCCACGACTTGTTCCTGCTGGTGGCCCGGCAAGTGGCGCGACTGCCAGTCATCCCGCTCCCATCCGGTTTTCGCTTCCAGCCAGTTGATGCCGACGAGGTAGCGGCGCGGCTTGTCGAACTGGCGCTCGCCGCGCCTGTCGGGCTGGCACCTGATCTGGCGGGGCCACGCATATATACCACCGCCGAGTTGCTGCGCAGCTACTTACAATCCACCCACCAGCGCCGGCTGTTCGTTCCGATCTGGCTGCCAGGCAAGGCCGCGCGTGTGGTCAAGTCCGGAGCTAACTTGGCACCCGAGCGAGCGGACGGCCGGCGAACGTGGGAGGACTTTCTGGCCGAGCGAGTGGGTACCGCGCATGGCAGTGGCTCAAGCCTTCCCGTGACCGCTGGATAGGTCGCTATCAGTAGCCGGTCGATGTGAAGGGGCACGTGTTGCCGTTGACAGTGCCGGAGATTCGGCATGTGCTCTGGGCGGTGGGTCAGGCGGTCTCTGTGGAAGCGGTCAAGACAGTGCTCGCCCGGTCAGGGCGGCAACGGCGTCACGCGGCGCGGGCCAAAGGCTGTCACGACCAGTGCCAACTGGCTCACTCCTAATCTCACTGTACCTGAAAAACTAGATGCCGCCATCCGCCGCCTCATCGCGCCTGGCTGATCCGGCCCCGGAGTCGCGGCCCAGGAGGTCCCTGGCAATAATCACACGCTGGATGTGGCTCGTGCCCTCGTAGATTTGCAGGCCCTTGATGTCGCGGTAATAGCGCTCCACCGGATACTCGTTGGAGTAGCCGCGATTGCCGTGCAGCAATACTGCCTCGGAGGCGGCGCGGGCGGCGGCCTCTGTCGCGAAGAGCTTGGCAATAGATGTCACGCGGGTTGTGGGTTGCCCCGTGTCTTTGAGCCATGCGGCGCGATATACCAGCAGCCGCGCC
>DATGEP010000357.1:0-1038 GCA_035310125.1 Ktedonobacterales bacterium | reverse complement strand
AAGAATGGGCAAAGAGAAATTCGACCGGAGCAAGCCGCACGTAAACGTGGGGACGATCGGGCACATCGACCACGGCAAGACGACCCTGACCGCGGCCATCACCAAGGTGCTGGCGCTCAAGAAGATGGCCGAGTTCCGGGCCTATGACCAGATCGACAACGCGCCCGAAGAGCGCGAGCGCGGCATTACCATCAACATCGCCCACGTGGAATACCAGACCGACAAGCGCCACTATGCCCACGTGGACTGCCCCGGCCACCGCGACTACATCAAGAACATGATCACCGGCGCCGCCCAGATGGACGGGGCGATCCTGGTGGTGGCCGCTCCCGACGGACCCATGCCCCAGACGCGCGAGCACGTGCTGCTGGCGCGCCAGGTGGAAGTGCCGGCGATGGTGGTCTACCTGAACAAGGTCGACATGATGGACGACCCTGAGCTGCTGGAGCTGGTGGAGCTGGAGCTGCGCGAACTGCTGACCAGCTACAAGTTCCCCGGCGACACCACCCCGATTGTGCGCGGCAGCGCGCTGCAGGCGCTGGAGAGCACCAGCCAGGACCCGGCCGCGCCCGAGTACGCCTCGATCCTGGAGCTGATGCGGGTGGTGGACGAGTACATTCCCACGCCGGTGCGCGAGACCGAGAAGCCGTTCCTGATGCCCATTGAAGACGTGTTCAGCATCAAGGGGCGCGGGACGGTGGTCACCGGGCGGGTGGAGCGCGGCCAGGTGAAGATTGGCGAGGCGCTGGAGATCATCGGGCTGCGGGAAGAGAGCATGAGCACGGTCTGCACCGGGGTGGAGATGTTCCACAAGCTGCTGGACGCCGGGCAGGCCGGGGACAACGTGGGGGTGCTGCTGCGCGGGATTGAGCGCGAGCAGGTGGAGCGGGGGATGGTGCTGGCCAAGCCGGGCAGCATTCGGCCGCACACCAAGTTTGAAGCGGAAGTGTACGTGCTGAAGAAGGAAGAAGGCGGGCGGCACAAGGCGTTCTTTCCGGGGTACCGGCCGCAGTTCTTCATTCGGACGATGGATGTGAC
>DATGEP010000356.1:0-1689 GCA_035310125.1 Ktedonobacterales bacterium | reverse complement strand
TCATTGTCTACAAGCACGATGCGAATATTCAGCGGTTGGTGCAAGGCGACGAGCCAAGATTCTCGTTGCGCAAAAACAAAGAGAACGAGCCGTGAGGCGCATCGCCATACTTGGCGGCGGAAGCTGGGGTACGGCGCTCGCGATCGTTCTCTCCCGAGCGCAGAAGGCGCACGAGATCACGCTTTGGGTTCGCGACGCCGTGCTGGCCGAGTCCATGCGTCATGAGCGCGAGAACAAGCGGTATCTCCCCGGGCACAATCTGCCGGAATCAGTACATGTCACACATGAAATTGGACAAGCCGTGGTGGACGCCGGAATTATTCTGGGCGCCGTGCCGTCGGCGCATGCGCGCGAAGTCTATTCGGCGGCAGGCTCTCGCGCCGCGGCAGGAGCGGCATTCGTCAGCGCCACGAAGGGGCTGGAACCCACGACCCACAAGCGCATGAGCGAAGTCATTCGCCAAGTCGTCCCCGCGGAATTGGCGCGGCGTCTCGCGATTCTTTCCGGCCCGTCGTTCGCAGCGGAAGCGGCGGCCGGCCAGCCCACTGCGGTCGTTCTCGCCTCGAGCGACATCGCTCTCGCGAATGAACTTCAGGAGGAATTCGCAGCGCCGAATTTTCGCTTGTACACCAACGACGACGTGCTCGGCGTCGAACTCGCCGGCGCGATGAAAAATGTCATCGCCATCGCGGCGGGTGCTTGCCAGGGCATCGGACTTGGCTCGAATCCGCTGGCCGCGTTGATTACGCGCGGCCTCGCGGAGATGACCCGTCTCGCCGTAACCCTGGGCGCCCGCCCGCAGACGCTCAGCGGTCTCGCAGGTCTAGGCGATCTTGTCCTGACCTGTACCGGTTCGCTGAGCCGCAACCGCCACGTCGGCATCGAGCTGGGCAAGGGCCGTGCGCTGGCGGAGATTCTGGAAGGCATGAAAATGGTCGCCGAAGGCGTGGGCACTGCGGGAGCCCTGTTGGCACTAGCCCGCGAGGCCGGAATAGAGCTACCCATAACAGTGCAAGTGGACGCGATCCTGCACCATGGAAGATCGCCCCGCGAGGCCATCCGGAGCATCATGGAGCGCCCCCTTAAGCGAGAATAAAATAGCGGGAATGATAACCTTTTCGAGAACCTGCCGCTTCCTCCACTAGTACCAAGGTTCCAGTTGCAGATGCGCGACGCCGCGGCAATCGCGGCCCCCGTTGTATCGCCGATTCCCCTAAAATTGAGACTTGTGATGCCAGAACCCGGCTCATCCATGTGGCAACGCCTGCGCAAGGGACGCGTGCGCATCTTGTGGCTCGTCCTGGGCGCGCTGCTACTTGTCAGCGCCCTGCCCATAGGGCTTTACCACCGGCAAGTGCTGCAGCTTAGCCAGGACAAGCTGGTGGACACCGAACGCGTACAGCAGTCCGACCTGACGCGGTCCCTGGCCCAGGAAATTCAGCTCTTCGAGGCCAATCAAACCCAACAGCTCTTCAGCGAGCGCCAGATTCTGACTTTGACGGGACTCATCGACAATGTCGAAGACCCCGCCTCCGAGCCCAAGGTTACGCGGCTCCTCGAAGACTTTGTCGAAAGCAATCGCGACACGTTTGTGTATTTGACAGCGGTCGATAAAACCGGCAAAGGCACCAAAGCTTCCCAGGGTAACTTCCAGGCGGAACAGGATCCCTTCGTGGCCAAGGCGCTGCA
>DATGEP010000355.1:0-1082 GCA_035310125.1 Ktedonobacterales bacterium | reverse complement strand
AGCGCTGTCGGACTGGTGACGGGCGACATTGTGGAACGCAGCAGCGCCTCGATTGTGGTCATGACAACAGAGGTCTACCGCAATATGCTGCTGGAAGAGAGCGGCGACCGCACAGAGGATGGCGAGCTGGCGGTTCCTTCGGAACTGGCCGACGTTGGCTATATCATCTTTGATGAACTGCACTTCTTGAGCGATGTTGGGCGTGGCCCCGTGTGGGAAGAGGCCATCATTTGCTCACCGCCCCATATACGCCTGGTGGGCCTCTCCGCGACGGTCAGCAACGCTGGAGACCTGGCCGACTGGATTAGCCGTGTGCATCGCCCTATCGCGCTTGTCGTGCATGAAGAACGCGCCGTTCCCCTTGAACACTACTACTTCCTCGATGGGAAACTCCACCTAGTGCAGGATGCCGGCGGCAACCGTGTAGAACGCTTCCCCAACGTGGGCGGCGAAGCGCGTCTCGCGATGGTGCAGGGGCGTAACCGCGTCTACAGCTTCGGTGGCGAGGACGAGGACGAGGATGAGGATGGAGAGGGCGCGGAGCCACATAAAAATGTAGAGACGCCCCTTGCGGGCGTCCAGCCCCCACAATCGACATCGTCCCTGCATTTGGCATCGCCCCCACAATCAGCATCGAAAGAAGACAGAAATGAGGCCGGGGCGCGCGAGCGGCGTAAAGCAAAACGGTCTGTAGAACATAAAACGCCCACACCCGGCGAAGTGCTTACCGCCCTGCGTGACGCGGATATGCTGCCATGCCTCTACTTCTTGCCGGGACGCAAAGTGGTGGAGGAAGCCGCCATTGGCGCGGCCCTGCATCGTTTCACCACGCCCGAAGAAGAGCAGCAGATTCGGGAGGAAGTGGCGGTCTGGCTCGAGCATTTGCCGCGCGAAGACCGCAATCTGCGCCAGGCGCACGCGCTGGCCGAACTGCTGCCGCGCGGCATTGCCTATCACCATGCCGGGTTATTGCCGGGCCTGAAAGTGCTGGTCGAAACGCTGTTCGCGCGCGGGTACCTGCGCGCCGTCTTCGCCACCGATACACTCGCGCTGGGCATCAACATGCCCGCCCGCGCCGTTGT
>DATGEP010000354.1:0-10795 GCA_035310125.1 Ktedonobacterales bacterium | reverse complement strand
GCGTCGCAAGAAGGGCAGCCGCCGCCGCTCGAAAGCGGTAGCGCAGTGCGCCAAGCAGCATCAGCATGTCCGCCGACAGCGGGGCGACTTTCACCACAAGACGGCGCTCGCTCTCGTGCGCCAGTACGATGTGATCTACGTGGAGGCGATCCAGCCCGCGAACCTGAGCCGCCGTCCCGCGCCAAAGCAGGACGAGAACGGCGGCTATGCGCATAATGGAGCGAGCCGCAAGGCGGGCCTCAACAAGAGCATTCACGACGCCGGATGGGGCCACTTCCTGTCCATCCTCACGTTCAAGGCAGCATGCGCCGGGAAGCGAGTGGAAGCAGTCAATCCGGCGTATACGTCGCAGGACTGTTCAGGCTGTGGCGCACGGATCCAGAAGAGTCTGTCCGTGCGCACCCACGTCTGTACTACCTGTGGCCTCATCCTCGACCGCGACGAGAACGCGGCCAGAAACATCTTATGGCGCGGACAGCGCCTTCGGGGAGTCGCGGGGATGCCTGCGGCAATGAACCGAGAACCCGCCGCCCTGTAGGGCGTGCGGAGTGTCAGGAGCCTGTGTCATGTTCTGCCTTCCGCCGCCATCCATCCCCGTGCCATGCACTCGCTATTTTGCGTGGCGCGTCCATCCCCGTCAAGAGCGGTGTGACACCCCCTCTTGCTACGCCGGTTACCTCTATGCGGCAGAAGGCCCCGCCCTTTCAGGGCTGGGGATGAATGCCGCCTCGCCCGCAGGCGAGCATCTGGTGTGCTAGACTGTTCGTATGCACATAGCCAACAAAATAGTGTTTGCCGGTTCCGTGGTAAACCGTTCCCACGGGTAAAAGCACGAGCGTACTTTGGACGTGGTGCTCGTTCGCGAAGCCAAAGCAGCGCATTCCACCTCTTCGGTGTTGAACGAAACTAACCTACTGGCTGTGGGGCAATACAGCATCGGTGAAAGACCGTAGAAGCCCCTTGCCTGTAGGGATGGGGAGTTGTCACACCGTACCTCCGAGATGTGCAATGTAGCGCTCGGCCGAGCGCTGTACGGCATCGTGCGCGTCGCCCGCGACGCTGTCCCAGCCATCGTAGAGCTCCGCGAACGCGAGCGGCTCGACACGCGCGGCAATGGAGCGCACCGTTGCCGTATCCAGGGGAATCGCATTGGGATAGCTGTACATACATGTCACCCAGCGCCGGTCAGCCGCCACTTTGATGGTGTCACCCGTCAAGAGCGTCCCGCGGCCACCCGCGCCGTTGCGCCAGTGTAACACCGTGCTGCCGGGAAAGTGACCGCCGCACCGCAGCAGCGTAATGCCTGGCGCCACCTCCAGCGTCTCGCTCTCCCAAAAGCGTATCGCCGGGTCTGGCCGCATGACCCACGGCTCGTTGTCCCGGTGCAGGTAGATCGGCAAGTTCCCGAGCGCCTGGCTCCATGCGCCCATCGTCGTGTAGAAATGCGGGTGGGAAATGGCAATCGCGGCGATATCGCCATGCGCCCGCACCGCCGCGATGGTCGCGTCGTCAAAGTATGCGACGAGATCCCAAAGGATGTTCCCGTGTTCGGTTTCGATCAAATGGGCGCGCTGACCAATGCCCAGCTTCGGCTCAGTCGCGATGGTCGTGAGACCCGGCGCGAGAGCGGTGAAGCGGTTCGCATGTGCCCCCCGCTCTCCTTCCAGCGTCGTCCACTGCTGCCCGTGGGGATTGACATACTGCCGGTCGTCCTCACAGATGGGACAATGTTCCGGCTCGCGGTCGCTTGGTGGATAAAGGGTGCCACAGGTTACACAGAGGTAGCTTTCCATATCAGTTCCCTTCTCGCTTTGCTCGCTCTCCTGACGCCGCCGTATCACATGCGCAGGCAGGCTTCCGCCGCCAGCCAGAACACCTTTTCCCGCGCCGAGGCTTGCTTGTGCCAGCCGCGCGCGTCCCATTCCACGCCGCCCAGGTCGTCCCCACCGTAGAGTATTTGGCCCAATTGAACGCTCCGGAACTGCGCCACCGCGAAGAACGCTGCCGCCTCCATCTCCACTGTCACGCAGCCCTCCTCCTTGCGCAGGCGCATTTTCTCCGGCGTTTCCCGATAGATCGCGTCTGTCGTCCAGGTCTTCGCCAGCACATATTCCAGCTCGTGCGCTTGCAGCGTATCCTGTATTGCCGTCAGCGCCGCCGGGTTGGCCGCTGCCTCGCGCCCCGGTGGCAGGTAATGGTATGACGTTCCTTCGTCGCGCACCGCCGTGGCCGGCACGATGACATGCCCCAGCGCGATGTCGCTGCGCAGCACACCCGCCCCACCGCACGCGATGAACTTGCGGCAGCCGAGCGCGATCATCTCCTCAAGGAAAGCTGCTCCCAGCGGCGCACCCACACCGGGATGGAACACCGCCAGCCGCCTTCCATCTACATCTATCTCGTAGACCGGATGCCGCCCAATCTCGCTGCGCAGATGCTTGATGACCTTCGCGGCGTGCTCCTGCTCCAGCCGGCTGAGCACATCCTGAAAGAAGCATGCCACGGCGTGCTCCGGCATGTCGCGCGGCTTGATGACCCGCTTCGGCTCGATGACTGCCTCAAGTGTCGCGTCAAACTCCAGGATGGGATACTCGCGCCGGATTGTCTCGTCGTCCGCCATACTTGCTCTCCCAACACTCACTCCCGTGGCCGCGACGCTTGAGTCGCGAGCGGTTGCTCGCGCACGCCACTCGCCAGTAGCTCAAACACCAGACTGGGATGGCATTCTATCGTATCACGCGCTGGATAGCTCCACGTGCGGCGGTCCGCGTCACGGCGCTCGATCCGTGGGGCTGTGAGGAGGTTTGTAACACCTGCTACAATCGCGGTATGGCACTCCGCGATGTGGCGGAGAGCTGCCGCAACGGCGGCAGGTGATGTTGGATTTTGGTCGGAGGAGCACTCGCACATGGTCACACAGAAGAGACGCGGCCTGCGTATCGCCGCGCGAGTGGGCACAGTCGCGGCAGCCATCCTCGCGCTCGCGCTCGTCGTCGCTCCGCGCGTCGTGCCGGCACACGCCGACAGCAGCAGCGGTACTCGCGCGGACCTCAAGAACTTCCAGCACGTCTTCGTCATCATGATGGAGAACACCAGCTACACCAGTCTGATTGGCAACCCTAACGCGCCGTGGATCAACGCGGCGGCGGCGAACTACGGCCTGGCGGCGAATTACACGGGTGTCACGCACCCCAGCCAGCCTAACTATATCGCCGCCACCTCCGGCTCGACCAACGGCGTCACCAACGACAACGACACGACCATTGACGTACCGAATATCGTGGACCAGCTCGAAGCTAACGGCAAGACCTGGAAAGCCTACATGCAATCCATCTTTGCTGGCGGCAACACCGATAAGCTCGCCCACTCCGCCGGCAACCAGCTCTATGAGCGCAAGCATGATCCGTTCGTGTCATATGCGGACGTGCAGAGCAACCCTGCCCGCATGGCGAACGTGGTGGACTTCGGCGACTTCGCGACCGACCTGTCCAACAATACCGTTCCCGATTTCTCGTGGATCAGCCCCGACCAGTGTCATGACATGCACGGTCGCGGCGCCCCCGCAAGCGACCCATGCAGCTTTAGCAACGAGCAGCAGCTCATTGCGACTGGCGACGCCTTCCTGCACGACACCGTGAGTGCGATCATGAGCTCGCAGGCGTGGACGGGCAACTCGGTGATCTTCATCACCTGGGATGAGAGCGACTTCCCGTTCAACGACACCAGCGGCTGCTGCGACGCCAATCCGGGCGGCGGCCATGTGGTGACGCTCACCATCTCGCATTCCGACCACGCGCCGCGCAGCTCCAACGTGGCCTACAACCACTACACCATGCTCGCCACCATCGAAGGTGGCTGGCAGCTCGGCTGCCTCGGCTTCACCTGCGACACAGCTAACGTTCCGACGATGAGCGACCTCGTCGGGCCGCGCGGCTAATAGCGGGCTTCGATGCCCAGCGGCTCCAGGGTATGCGGCACAATCACCGGCGCCCATGCGCTATCGAGTGGCGGGTGGGCGCCGGTGCGCGCCCACTGGCTGGCGGAAGGACGGCCAGGGCGGCGCGCCGGGAGATACGGCTCCATCGCTCGCAGCACATTCTGGTAGACGCGCTGCTGTTCCAGGATGATAGAGTTGGGGCCGATATCCCACCACTCGCGCGGCGTGAAATAGGCCGAGACCTCCGCCTCAGGGCCGCTGCGCCCGAACCACTGGATCAGGTGCAGGTTATCCGACTGCGCCAGCCAGAGCGCCAGGTCCAATAGCTCTGGATTGCCGGTCAGGCGCGCCACGCCGAACGTATGGATCATGAGCTGGAGGATGGCCTGCTGCGCGGCGTTGCCGAGGAAGAACTCCATGCCGCCACTGCCTGCCCAGGTGGTCGGGAACACGGGCAAAGGCAGATGATAGGCAGTGTCGCGGAAGCGGCTTAGCGCCTCACTGGGCATGAGCAGTGCCGCGCCGCGCCGGCCAAGCTCCTCCGGGAGATGTTCCAGAAACGCGAAGATGCCGCTATCCAGCCGGTGATGCTCGCCAAACGTCTCGAAGTCCCAGCCGATGAAAACGAAATCGCCCCATGCTTCGCGCAGCCAGCCGGCATAGCGGTCGGCGTAGAGCGGGAAACCGGACCATGAGCGGTTGGAGAAGCGGTAGCCCACGTCGTCGCTGAGGTCGAGGTGGCGGCAGAAGAGGCGGGTGGGGCCGCCGTAGTGGTAGAGATGCGTCGTCTCACGCCAGCCCATCACCCACGGGCGGCCATCCAGCATGCCGGCCTCGAAGCCGGCCTCGCCCAGCGCATCATAAAGCGAGGCGGACATGCACATCTCGGTCGTGTCCGTCACGCGCGGGCGCTTGCCGAAGATGCGCTCCAGCTCATCGCGCATCCAGCGCATACGCTCGATGAAGAGCGGCAGATCGAGCAGGAAGAGGAAGCTGTGGTATGGCTCGACGCCGATCAGCTCCACATTGGGCGAGCGCACCAGCTCCTGAAAGCGCGCCAGCAGGGCGGGGTCCCAGGCCTGGGCCTGGCGTAGAAATGAGACGGAGAAGCCAATCGCGAGCTTCATGCCCGACCGCACCAGCCGCAGGAACCGCTCCGTGGCGGGATAGTAGCAGGTGTTCGCCACCTTGCGGAAGTAGCGCTCGTTCATGCGCTCATCGAAGACGCAACGCGCGATATCTTCGATGCTTGCGTTGGCAGGTATCGGCTGCGCGGGCAGCTTGATGCGCCGTGGCTGATGCACCACGGTATATATCACGACCTCAGTTGCCATTGGGTTCGCCCTTTATGTCCGGTGGGTGGCCGGTCTGGCGATACGTTTCCAGCAAAACCCAGGCCGCGCCGGAACCTCATCCCTGGCCCCTCTCCGTGCGGAGAGGGGAGCAAGGCGCTATGAAGGTGCTATGTCAGGACGATGCTCTGCTTGCGGGCGAGGTAGCCGAGCTTGCCCACGAGGTTCTCGATGACCTCTTCCCAGGTGAACTCGCTAGCGGTACGCTTGCCCTCCGCGCGAATCTTCGCCTGCTCATCGGGGTGCTGGCGCATGTGCAGCAGGTAGCCGACGATCTCGTCAGGATCGTCGGTTTCGAGCGCCACGGCATTCTCGAACGAGACAGCGTAGTCCTCGCCGGTCGAGCCGGTGAACGCGATGCCCTCGGCGGCCATGACCTCCAGCCCCACCAGTCCAAATGGCTCGTGGCCGCTGTTGGCCAGTGTCGCGTCGGCGGCGGCGTAGCACATACGCACAAACTCGGCGGGCACGAAGAAGCGCAGGTTGTAGATATCGGCATCCGGCGCCTCGCGCAGCAATCGCAGGCACTCCTCGATGCTGGGCCGGCGCGCTTCGATGTCGTGGACATGCAGGCCAAGATGGCGGGCGCGGCTGAGTACTTCGCCGCCGTGTGGCTCGATCCCGCCGCGAATGACCATTGAGATGGGGTGTCCGCTATACTTGAGGTGGGCGGCGGCTTCGACAGCCATCAGCCAGCGCTTATCGGGATCGAAGCGACCAATCTTGAAGAGGAACAGGCGGTTGGGATCGCCTCGCCGCAGGATATCACGCAGCTCGCCCGTTGCTTGAGCATCCACTGGCTCTAAATAGCGGCTAGGGATGCCATTGGGAATGGCGAGCGGGTTGATGTTGTACTCCCAGAGCCGGTGCTTCATGTAGCGGCTGACCGTGGTGATGGTGGAGCAGTAGTTGAGCCGGCCCCAGTTGATACGGTGCAGCGACATCAGGCTGTTGCAGTTCCACATCAGGATGGCGCGGTGCCGCAGGTTGTACCAGTGCAGCAGGTCCGAGATGCGGCAGATTGTCTCGGCGGTGTGCCAGTCCTCGCCAATGACGACGACCATCTTCCCCTGCGCGATGGCCGGCCCGGCAATCTCCTGCACGACGTGGTAGGGCACAGACTCGTTGTAGTCGTAGAGCTTATGCTCCTCACCGTCGTAGACCCCGTTGAGGTAGTACTTGCTGATCCACTGGCTCCAGCGCTTGAGGTGCAGCTTGCCATTGACCAGATGCTCGACGGGGGGCTTGCTGGGATCGCCGACGAAGATCAGATGGGTATCGTAGCCCAGGCCCGCCAGCGATTCGGTGAGCTCCGTGACGCGCGTGCCAAGGCCACCAGCCGTGGAATAGACGTCCGGCCCCTCGAAGGAGAGCGAGACGAAGACGGTGTTCTCCGGCGAGATGCCACCAAGCCGGCGTGGAGCGCGTATCTCGACCGGCGCGGGAATAGCGGGCGCCTCGACAGCCGCGGGTGCCTCGACCGGACTGGGTGTCGCTTCGGGGGCCGCGCTCTCGACCGGCGCGGCGCTGGGGACGCTGGCGGCGCTTGCTGCGCGCGGCGTGGCATTCCGGCGGCGGGGCGCGGGCGGTGTGGCGGTCCCCGTGGAGTCTCCGGCTTTCACGGCGGCGGAGACGCGGGCGGTCCGGGGGCTGGCTGCTCTGGCGGGCGTCTTGGCGGGCGTCTTGCTCGCGGCGCTGGGCCGCGCCGCGCGGGGCGCGTTGCGCCGCCGGACGGGCGTCGCGCCACTGTCGCTGGTTGAGCTCGCCCCGGTGGCTCCGGTGGGCTGCACGGAGCCGTGCTCGTCGGTCATAAACACTGGGTAGTCCTCTCAGCGTCCGCCGGGCGCAGCTACAGGGGGCCGCCCCATCCAGCAGGACGCATGTATCACATTTTCCGCGCTGGAGCGCATTCGGTCAGCATAATTTGGGCCGGCACATCCTCGTGCCCGCGGACATATCCTCGCCCCCTTAGACGGGCTAGTGGCCCCGCCAGTCACGAGCTGTACCAGAGGTTGTGTATGAGCGCGCCAGGCAGCCTCCCTACACCTGGTGGAGATGTCCGCTTCTCTTCGCGATGGTCCATTAACCGGGGAAATCTCACGCGGGATAGGGAGTCTCAGCGCGCTCGCCAGTATTTAATGCGCCTGGCACATCCGGAGCGATCCCTCCGTCGAGCCGGCAAGCGGCGAGATCCAGCGCCATCAATAGCTCAGCGGCGCGGAGGGGTCGCACCAACGCTTCCAGGAAAATAGTGTTGGGTGCGCAGCGCATTGGTGGGCATAGAGCCGTGCCAAGACTGTTCGTGAGCACGATCGCGCTGTAACGTGCGATTGCGCCGGGGGTAAGAGACAGCAAATCAGCGAGCTGAAAGCCGCCGAATCGCGGTAAATCCTCGTCCGCCACCAGAATCAGCGGCGGCGGCATCCGTTTGAGCATCCGCAGCGCGTCCGCGCCGTCCTTCACGTATTCTACGGCGTACCCAGCCTCCGCCAGCGCCGTGAGCATGGTGTCAAGGCTCCGCGTGTCGTGCTCGGCGATGAGCACGCTGGGGCGAGGCGAGACGTGCGCCGCGCGGGGACGTTCCGCATTGGAGGGCGCCGTATGTCTATCCATAAAGCTCCACCTCGGCGTGGTCAGGGAATGAACCGCCAAGCCGCCGCTCGGCACGTCGAACGGCGGCGAGCAGATCGTCGAGCGCAAATGGCTTGCCGAGGACCCGCACAGGAGCGGCGCCGTCCGCGACGACTACCTGCACCATTCTACGCCTCCTCCCACCTGGCACGGCGCCCCGCCCGCTTCGCGCATCACGACCATCGCACAGATAGGCAACCACAATATCCGTGCCATCTCCAACCATGCTCGCGAATGCGCCCGAATGTGCCGCACGGGGAACCGTTACGGCGGACGCGCGGCGCGATGCGTGCTGCGCTCTCGGCTCGCGGCAAGATGTTAGAATATCGGCACATGGGGCAGCCGGAGAAACCGGCTGAACCAGGCGCGTAACACCGTACAGGACGAGCTGGAGTGAGCTATGGCGCGCTCGATGGGGCGGCGGAGGTGACACGGGTGGACACAGACAGCCAGCGCACGGGAATTCCCTCGGATCGCGTCGTCGTCATCGGCGGCGGGGCCAGCGGCGCCCTGATCGCGGTGCGGCTGGCCGCGCGCGGCTTCCATGTCACGCTGGTGGAAAAGGCCGCCATCGGCAACGGCTCCTCCAGCCGCTCCAACGCGGGCATCCGGGCGCAGTTCGGCGTGGAAGAAACGGCGCTTGGCATGATGTACTCCGAGTGGTGGTACACCCACATCCATGAGCTACTCCAGACCCCACCGGACCAGCGGCAGCCCGCCATCCGTCAGAATGGCTATCTGTTCCTCTATGAAGACCCCGAACTCGCCGCGCCGCCGTGGCAGCCCGCCATCCGTACGAGCGCGGCGGATGTCTGGCAGCGCGCGCTTGGCTACTTCGCGATGCACCAGCGCATCGGCCTGCCTGTCGAGCTTCTGGAGCCGGCGGAGGTCGCGCGGCGCTGGCCGTGGATTGCGCCGGAGCGGCTGATCGGCGCGACGTGGTGCCCCAGCGACGGCTTCCTGCACCCACATGTCATTTACGGCGAGGGCGTGCGCCGCGCCCGCGAGCTGGGCGTTGAGGTGTTACTGCACACGGAGGTGACTGGTGCGACGCTGCGCGGTGGGCGCATCAGGAACGTCGAGACGACACGCGGCATTATCGAGGCTGACTGGTTCGTAAATGCGACCAACGCCTGGGCGCCGCGCGTGAGCCGGTGCATCGGTGGGATGCCGCTGCCCATCGCGCCGACCAAGCGCTACCTCTACTGCCTGCACGTGACGCGGCCCGTCATGTCAATGGAGACCTGGGACCGGCTGCCGATGACGATCTATGGCATGGGCGCTGGGCGGGGCATGCTCTCGCGTCCCGACGGTCCGCACCTGCTGCTCGCCTGGGCGCACGACGCGCCTCCCGAGCCCGCGTTCTCCGACGCGGACCAGGACCGTGTCGAGCCGGCATTCAGCCACGAGCGCGGTGTCGAAAACTATGGGTACGCCGCGCTGGCCCAATTGGAGGAGTTCGCTCCGGCGCTGGCGAACGCGGGCGGGCTGGCGGCCACCACCTGCGGCTACTATGGCGTCACACCCGACCACAACCCGCTGATCGGCTTCGATACGCAGCAGGCGAATCTCGTTCACGCGGCGGGCTTCTCCGGTCACGGCATCATGCACGCGCCCATCACCGCCGTGCTGGTGGAGGCGCTGCTGGCCGGCGACGCGCGCGACGGTCGCGTGGCGCTACCTGACCCTTTCGCGCAGCGCTCCATCGCCCTCGCCACCTTCCATCCCGCGCGGGACTTCGCGCACTCGGCGCGCGAGACGCAGGTGTTGTGAGCGAAAGAGCCTCGTCGTTCTCCTGTCGCACGCTGCCACGACGATAGCCGAATACTATGCGCTGCGCTCGATGTGATGTTGCCGCTCATATGTGGTAATCGCGTCGAGAACGCCCTGCTGCCTCCGATAGACTCGATACAGCGGTTGCCTGGCGTGATGCGTGGATGGCTCATGTTCAGGGGCATCTCCGCGTTGGATTTATGAGCTACAACAACGCTCGCAGCTCCTCGGTGAGCGCCGCTGCGACTTCCGGTCTGCCGTGAAACTGTGCGGGCGTATTCTGAAACAGGACAATGCGCCACTGGCCGTCGCGCCGCGTGGCCACCAGCGTCTGGAGCGCATTCACCGCCGGATTGATGTCCGATGCCCCTGGCGGCACCATCCCGGCGACCGCGCGCAGAATGGCAACGTCGGCGCTGAGAAAACGCACACCTCTAATTTTGCCGATATACGCGGCGGTCACATGGTCGGCAAATATCTGGCGCAGGCTCGCTTCAATCTCCACGCCTCCAGTCATCGGGCTGCCATCGAAGCCGATGACATGGCCCTCTTCGTCGAAGAGCGCGGCGTACGCAGCCGCATCGCGCCTGTTCCAGCTATCGAGGAGCCGCTGATAGAGCGCGGCGATTGGCGCTTCTTCAGTAGCGCCCACTGCTGCTGATTCATCTGGATGCGAGCTCATCGTTTACCCCTCCAATTCGTGCGAATCCAGTTCGAAGCGAGCCGGACTCCACAGCTCTTCACAGATTTGGCGATAGAGATCCTGGCGCTTGTCTATCATACTCTTTCATACTCTTTGCGCGAGCCGAGAATGAGGTGTAGCAACATCTGCACAGCGACGATAGCGATGCCCTCATCATTCCTTGGGCACAGTACTCCTCTCCTACAAGTAGCCGCTCTGCGCATTCCATTATGTTACGCTTGTCCCACGCGGTGCGACGAAATGGGATGATGTGGGCGAGAGCGGGCGAACGGGGGCGGAGCCATGGAAATCAGCGATCACGAATACGCACGCATGGTGCGGTGGGCGGAGCAGCAGCTACAGCGGGTCGCCGCACTGGAAGAGGAAAACCGCGAGCTACGCCGTCAGGTGGAGGATCTA
>DATGEP010000353.1:0-11350 GCA_035310125.1 Ktedonobacterales bacterium | reverse complement strand
ACAACAAGGGCAATGCGCTGAGCGACTTGCAACGGTACGAGCAGGCGCTGGCCGCCTACGACCGGGCGCTGGCCCTCGATCCACAGGATGCCGCCGCCTGGTACAACAAAGGCGTTAGGTTGCGTGACCTGAAGCGCCCAGTGGAAGCGCTGGCCGCGTTCGAGCGAGCGCTGGCCCTCGATCCACAGAATGCCGTCGTCTGGAATGGTAAGGGCAATGCCCTCTTCGATCTCAACCGCAAAGAGGAGGCGCTGGCCGCCTACGACCGGGTGCTGGCCCTCGATCCGCAGTATGCCGCCGTCTGGTACAACAAGGGCGTTGCGCTGAGCAACCTGAAACGGTTCGAGGAGGCGCTGGCCGCCTGCGACCGGGCGCTGGCCCTCGACCCCAATGACGCTGTTGCCTGGAACAACAAAGGCGTAGTCCTCGGTAACCTGAAACGGTACGAGCAGGCGCTGGCCGCCTACGACCGGGCGCTGGCCCTCAACGCCAAGTACGCCCTTGCCTGGGACAACAAAGCGATCACATTGCGCAAGCTGGGCCGCAAGGCGGAGGCGCAAGAGGCGGAGCGGCGCGCACGGGCGCTGAGCGGGTAGTCACACGCGCCGCACCCCGCACTTACGATCGCGGAGGGAAGCCTGCATCCGGCGCGTGCGGAGCGGTGTCTGGCGCTTCCGGAAGTCGCGGCCAGGGTTGTTGCGGCCAGGGCTGTTGTAGCGCTGATTGCAGGTATGCCGGAGATTGTGGGTACGGCGAAGCCGGCGCGGTTGGTGGGTATGCCGGCGACTGCGGATAGGGCTGTTGCGACCAGGACTGTTGTGGATACGGTTGTTGCGGCGTGTAGGCTGTGTGCTCCGGCTCGGTGTCTGACGGCATGTAGGGGTGACGCGCCGCGACATGCGCCGCGACTGGCGCGGCCTCGCGGGCAACGCTGGCGTGTCGCGCGGGCAGATGGGTTGCCGCAAAGCAGGCCGCTACGCCGAGGAGACCGGCAATCGTCGCACCGAAGTAGACCGGGAAGATCGCGCCGCCGACGAGGCCAAGCACGCCGCGATAGGGCGCGGCCTGCGTGGGGTTGCGGCTGACCAGATACGCCGCGATGATGAGGAGCAACGAGATATGCCAGGAGGAGTGGAACACCGACCACGCGATAGTGCTCAGTCGCGCCCAGCCGGCGCCGAGCAGCGCCAGCAGCGCCGCCAGCACACCGCTGGCGATCCAGAACCAGAGCGAAAGCGACATTACCGCGCTATGCCCATCCGCCGTGAGGGTTGTCGGAGTGAACCCGAGATGCGCGAAGAGCGGCGTGACGAACGACGGGAGCTGGGGGAGCGGCGACTGAGGGATGCCTGAAATTGGTGTCTTCAACTGCGTGAAAGGGGTGAAGTTTCCAACCACGCTCTGAAGCTGCGGCGGCAGGCTGAACGCCGCGCCCGGCCCACCCGCGTAGTATGCCTCAGCCACTTTGCCGAAAATGACCTGAAGTCCCTGGGTGTAGCTCTTGCCGGCAATGTCGCTGCCCAGGATCTGCGGCTTGATGAAGAGGATCTGCACGCCCTGGTTAGGATGCGCGGCAGCCCCCCGCTCTAGCTGCTGGTACGTTGTCGGGGTGATTCCCGTCCCATTCGAGACGAGCAGTGGATTTACCAGCTGCGTTCCGGCATCGGTCAGCAGCGCCACTGAAGTCGGTTTATCCGAGAGACGAGCCAGGCTCGTCGTCCACAGCGCCGCGAGGAGCGCCAACCCAAGAAAACCCGCGATGGTCCGGCGAATATTCGTACTTAGCAGAGGCATCGCACTGCTCCCTTCTCATCCGCAACAGCGCCGGGAACGGCGCTGGCGAAGAGTCTACAGGTGTTCCTATGCGCTGTCAATCAGCCATTGCGCGTGCCGCGAAGCCGCACCTGCCTCTCCGTATAGAGTATTCCTTGGCTGATCGCCGCGTTGGTGTACGCCGGGCTGGGCCTCGCTGCACGCCTGAAACAACGATGCCACGGTATTGAGAGTGCGGTAGCCAGCTCTGGGGCCACCTGCGTCGGGCAGTCCTGGACGGCCATTCTTCGCGTTGTGGAGCGGCGCACAACGGTATACCTCTCCCTTTTGCGGCTGGCGTGCGCTTTATGCGACCATACTCGCGTCGAAGTTATTGAATGCGACTTCGACGCCACCTTGCGAGTTTGCCGATAGACCAACCTTACCTGATACGAATGTGTCATCAGTTGCCTGACCAACACGTTGCCCATTGATGTAAAAGGTGAACTTCGCTCCCATCATGCGTACGTCCAGCGTGTTGGATACGTTCGAGCCAATCCGCAGCGCCGTGGTGCGGACAGAGGCAACAACATCGGATCTCTGGCCGTTCACGAACTTGTCAAACTTCCAATAACCATTGCTGGTGATGACGAAACCGTACGCATTGCCACCTTTTGTCCAGCGCAGCTTCAAACCATCGAACCAGTCGGTTTGTCCAGCCACTTGTTTCATCTGCACCGAGACTTCACCAATCTGTAGCGAAGGAAGAGACATCGGCGCAAAGCATACATAGCCAGCTTTGACATGATAGCTGCCATCGGAGAAGAAGCAGTGAGAGTCGCTGGCCCATCCGTACGCGTTGTACGTCAAAGGGTCTTGCAGCAGCGTGATAGACCCAGGCGTAGGCGTCGGGGCTATCGAGATGGTGGCGCCGTGCTGGCCATTGGCGACGAGGTAGAGCGCGGCGCTACCGCCCGCGACAACGGCCACGAGCAGCAGAACCAGTAGACCTACCAGCGCGTAGCTGCGGCGCTTCGAGGGTGCGGCGGGCGCCCAGGCGGGAGGCGCGAGCGGCACCGTGCCTGGCGCGGCGAAGCTGTAGGGTGGGTACACGGGATAGGGCGGGTATGGCGGATACGGTGGATACGCCGATGGTGGGTATGGCGACGGTGGGTATGGCGGATACGGTGGGTATGGCGACGGTGGCATACCAGAACTGGAAGGACCGCCGCTCGGCGGCATGCCGTAGCCTGGATAAGATCCCATTGGCATCTGCGGTGAAACCGGCGTGGGATACGCGGGCGGTGGAGGATACGCGGGCGGGGTAAACGGCGCCTCGGTCTGAGGAACGGACGGGGTAGACACGTCCGGCTGCGGCGGCTGGAACGCATAGCCGCAATGTGGGCAGAACGCTGCGCTCGGATTGGCAATAGACATCTGGCAGCGCGGGCAAGTCATGGGTACGCCTCCTATTCACTCATTGACCGTACGAGCGCCGTTTATGCATCACTATATACCCACTGTCCAGTAAGGAATGGTGCCGACTCGGGCGGCTGCGCTACAATGGCGTGGCAGCGCTCGGCGGAGAAGCCGCCATCAAGCGAGAGAAGAAGGAGCACGCGGATGTCCCAGAGCGATGCGATCGAAACGACCGCCACAGCCGATGAGAAGCGGCGCCAGCGGCAGGCGCTCTTCAACGCGTGTGAGCGTATGCTGGGCACGCACGGGCGCATCTCACCGCGCGCGGCGCTGCTGGCGCTGGCGGAGGAGGCGGCGCCCGACGAAGACGCCGACATGTACGGTGAGGGCGAGCTGATCGAGCGTTTCGAGCGCGAGGTTGCGGGGCTGCTCGGCAAAGAGGCAGCGGTCTTCATGCCCAGCGGCACGATGGCCCAACAGATCGCGCTACGCATCTGGAGCGAGCGCAAGGGCTGCCCAAACGTCGCGTTCCATCCCACCTGCCACCTGGAGCTGCACGAGCAGAAGGGGTATGAGCGGCTACACGGCTTGCGCGGTGTGCTCGTGGGTGAGCAGCACCGTCTCATCACACTGGATGATCTGCGGAAGGTGCGGGAGCCGCTGGCCGCGCTGCTGCTGGAGCTGCCGCAGCGTGAGATCGGCGGACAGCTCCCTGAGTGGGATGAGCTGGCGGCGCAGACACAATGGGCACACGAGCGAGGCGCCGCGCCGCATATGGATGGTGCGCGGCTCTGGGAGGCGGCGCCCTATTATGATCGCTCGTATGCCGAGATAGCGGCCCTGTTCGAAAGCGTGTACGTCTCGTTCTATAAAGGCATCGGCGGACTGGCGGGCGCTATGCTCGCCGGGGACGCGGAGCTCATTGGCGAAGCGCGGATCTGGCAGCGGCGGCACGGTGGCAATCTCATCCGTCTCTATCCATACGTGCTGGCCGCGCGTGCGGGACTGCGCCAGCGGATGAGCCGCTTCCCGCACTATCACACACGTGCCGTGGCCATCGCGCGGGTGCTCACCGCCATACCGGGCGTGGCCGTCAAGCCCGATCCGCCGCAGTCGCACATGATGCACGTCTACTTACCGGGCGACATAGAGACACTACTCGACGCGGCGACCTCGCTGGCGCGCGACGAGCGCGTGCTGCTCTTCTCGCGGCTCCGTCCGGCTGAAGTGCCTGGCTATGCGACATTCGAGCTGTCCATCGGCGACGCGGCAGACGGCTTCACCGACGACGAGATTCGCGGGTATTTCGAGCGGGTGCTCACACTGGCGTAGGCGCGATAAGCCGCTCGATGATGCGGACATTCCTGCCGACCCGCGGGCAGGAATGTCCGCTCCACCTGGCAGCGGGGCAGGAATGCCCGGACAAACTTACAACGATCCAGCGTGACCGCTATGCGCTCGCGATCTGGAAATTCGAGTACACGACCTCCGTGCTATCGCTGGCGCTGATACCAACTTTGCCGCTGGCATACGTGGCGTCAGTGGTTTCGCCAACCTGAGTGCCGTTGACGGAGAAGACGAAATGGCTGCCCTTCATGGCTACCGTTAGCGTATTCGCGACATTCAAACCAGTGTGGATCGCCGAATTCGGCGTGAAGTCTACAAGCGTCGTGCAGTTGCTGCTCCCACATTTGGCAACCGCCCACTGGCCGCCGCTATCAATGTCGAACTCATAATCAAGCTGGCCGCTGATGCGGAAAGCGATGCCATACGGATTTAGCTGTGAGCCACTGATCTGCTTCGACGTTGCGCTGATGGTCGCGTCGGCGAAGCTGCCCGCTGGAGCGTAGCAGATGTAGCCATCTTTGATATGGTAGCCCCCGCTGCCATACGAGCAGTGCGAATCGTTGGCCCAGCCGGTGGAGGGATCGGCGAACGAGTCCTGGAACAGGGTATTAGAAGGTGTCGCCGTCGCTGCTGGCGCGGTTGCCGTCGGGGTGCTATTGCCAGTGACGCCAGTCTGCTGATTCGCGTGGAGCGCGAGTAAGCCACCGGCGCCGCCGATGACGACGATGACGACGATGACAAGCGCCCAAATCAGGCCGGTCATGCTCTTTTTCGGCGGTTGAGGTGGGGGAAATGGCGCTCCCCAGCCCGGCTGCTGGCCCATCGAAGGCGGCGCGGCCTGACCATACATGGGCACGCTCGGTGGCGCGTACTGCCCATACTGCCCATATTGCCCGTACATGGGAACGCTGGGCGGCGCGACCTGCCCATACATAGGTACGCTCGGCTGGGCGGGTTGTCCATAGGAGGGCATCCCGAGCGGTGTGCCCTGTCCAAACGGCGACCCCTGGTCGGGAATTGGCTGTTGTGCCGGAGGATACATCGAGGGAGGGGTAGGAGCTGGCGTATACGGCTGCCACCCGGACGCTGGAGCGTTACGTGGCGGGGCATATTGTTGAGGCGCCTCGGTGGGTGCGGGCGGCGCACCTGTATTCGACCAGGGGTCGTAGTCTGGCGTGGGCATGCCGGCGCCAGCGCTGTTCATCCGCACCCATCCGCATCGAGGGCATTGCTCTCTATTCGCATCCGGCAGATATAGGCCGCACTGCGGGCAGTTCATCGCGCTCTCCTTCAACCACACTCCACGTTCTTCGTAGCGCCTGTTAGGCTGCCTCGGTCAGTATACAGGAATATCGTTCCGCTGGCACTCCCGAATTCGGATTCCGCTCGAAGCACGTTGGAGCGGTATGTTAGCATGAAGTGTAGTACATACATCCAGCAACCTGCTACCCATACGGAAAGGGCCGGTACTATGAGCACAACGCGGGCGCATCGAACGACGACACGACATGGAGGCGCGCGCACGCATGTGGCTTCGAGCGGCCCGACCGGGGAACAGCTGCGGCTCGCGCCGGCCAGTCGCACACTGGCGCCCTCGCCGACACTCGAGATCAACGAGGCGATTGCGGCGCGGCGAGCGGCGGGTAGGGATGTGCTGCACCTGGGCTTTGGCGAGGCGTCTTTCCCTTTGCCACCGAAGCTGCGCGAGGCGCTGGCGGCATCCGCTACGCGGACCAGCTATGAGCCAGTGGTGGGCATTCCCGCCCTGCGCGATGCCATCGCGCGGTATCTCAGCCGGACGCGCGGGCTGGACGTATCAGCGGAGCAGGTGATCGTGGCGCCGGGGAGTAAGCCTTTGCTCTACGCACTGTTCCTGATGCTGGCGGGTGATGTGCTGGCGCCCGCGCCGGCATGGGTGAGCTACGCTCCGCAGGCACGGCTGGCGGGGCGACGGGTGCTCGTCGTGGAGACGGACCCGGAAGACGCGCACCGGCTGACGCCGCGAGCGCTGGATGCGGCGGTGGCGCGTGGACGCCACGCCGGCGCCGACCCGCGCATCCTTATCATCAACTCGCCGAGCAATCCGACCGGCGGCATGTTTGCTCGCGAGGACGTAGAGGCGCTGGCGGAATGGGCGCGGCGCACCGGCGTGACGGTGCTGAGCGATGAGATCTACGCTGAGCTGGCTCACGGGTGGCGCTCGCACGTCTCGCTGGCGACGTTCTATCCAGAGGGAACCGTCGTGACGGGTGGACTCTCGAAGACCTATTCAGCGGGTGGCTGGCGGCTGGGGTACGCCGTCGTGCCGGCGGGTGCGGCCGGACGGAAGCTGCTTTCAGCGTTGCGGGCGCTGAGCAGCGAGATTTGGTCCTCGACCAGCGCGCCCATTCAGGCGGCGGCTGTCACAGCATTCTCGCCAGACGCCGACCTGGAGACATATGTGCGGCGGTCGGCGCGATTGCATGGATATACGACGGGCCGGCTGCGGGATGCGTTGGTGGAGATGGGCGTGCGCTGCCCGCGCCCCGCGGGAGCGTTCTATCTCTATCCCGATTTCGCGCCCTTCAAGGCGGCGCTGGCCGCACGAGGCGTGACCACGAGCGAGGAGCTTGCGCGGTATCTGTTGGAGCGGCACGACATCGCGGCGCTTCCGGGAACAGCTTTCGGCGACCGGCCGGCGGCGCTGCGGCTGCGCCTGGCGACGAGCATGTTGTACGGGGGTCTCCCATCTGTTTCGCCGGCTCAGCAGGGTGCGCAAGAAGGACATGACCTGGCAGACGAACACGAGGCGCGGCTGTGGGCGTTGCTGGAACGTGCGGACGGGTTGGCTGATCCCATATCTTCCACGGGGAGCGTGGAGATCGAGCTACCAATGTTGGATCGAGTGGGGCAGCGGTTCGCGGCTTTTGTGGAGTCTCTTGGCTCGGTGGGCGCCAGCTCGTAATGTCCACAGGCAACCGTCACAGATGGCTCAATGCCTGAGTCCGCGCCGTACTTTCCATCGTCCCGCACGCTGGTACGTCGTCAGTGGCGAGCGCGATGTGAAGCTCGCGCGCGTGTCCCATGCACTCCCATATGAGAACCCATAGGAACCCATCGGTACTGGCTGGAAGATCACCGCTCTATATGCTATGATTGCGCCGAAATGGAACGTGCGGCCATCGCGGTGGCCCGCACGAGCGCAAACGGGAGTGCGCGATGAGCACCGCTCCAACTCTCACCTTCGGCGAGCTGCTGAAGCGCCATCGCAGTGATGTAGGGTTGACGCAGGAAGCGCTCGCCCGGCGCGCACGGCTCAGTGTACGACGTATCAGTAATCTTGAGCGCGGCATCACTCGTACCCTCCACCGCGAGACCATCATTGCTCTCGCGGATGCGTTCGGTCTCAGTGGTCAGCCGCGCGCGGCGTTTGTTCGGGCAGCGCAGAGCGGAAGTGACAGCATCGTCCCTTCGCGAGTGGACGGGCGCCAGGGCGCGCGCCGGCTCATGCCCCTTGTCGGACGCCAGCATGAGCTCGCCCAAATCGAGCGTTTCCTGCGCGGCGAGCTGCCTCCGCTCCTCGTGCTGGCGGGCGAGCCGGGCATCGGGAAGTCGCGCCTGCTGGCTGAGGTCGCGCAACGCGCCGTGGACGCCCAGCTAGAGGTACTCGCCGCCGGCTGCCAGGGACGTGGCGGACAGGATCCGTTCTCGCCGCTGCTGATGGCACTCGACCATTACATTGCCCGATTACCGCCCTCGCGCCGCCGTGCCCGTCTGCGCGGGTGCGAATGGCTGACGCGCCTGCTGCCGGAGCTGGCCGGCACATCCGGCATCGCCGCGCCCACATGGACGCTGCCTCCCGAGCAGGAGCGGCGGCTCATCTTCGCTGCTGTCGCGCGATTTCTCACCTCCACTCCCGATAGCGCTGGGGTCGTTCTGGTCCTTGACGATCTCCAATGGGCGCCCCCGGATGCGCTCGACCTGATGGCGAGTCTTCTCCGCTCGGACGCCGACATACCCATTCGTGTGGTCGCCGCGTACCGCGACACCGAAGTGCGCTCCGGTGACCCGCTCTCGGCCACGCTGGCGGAGCTTGCACGCGATGGGTTGGCGCTTCGTATGCCCCTGGGTCCGCTTGGCCAGGACGCCGCCACGAAGCTGCTCCGTTTGGTGCGCGCAGATGAATGGAGCAACTCGTCCAGGAGCGCGACTTCCCAATTGGCGGATCGTGACCTGAGCCGGGTTGAAGCGCGCATTCTGGAGCGCGCTGGCGGTGTGCCGTTTTTTCTAGTGAGCTGCGCCCAGTCCTTTTCCGAGGCCGCCGAGGGCCGCGAAGAGCGCATACCGTGGGATATTGCCGAGATGTTGCGCCAGCGGATCGCGAAGCTTCCGGCCTCCGCGCGCGAGGCGCTGGCAGTGGCGGCAGTGATCGGGCGCGATGTACCCTTCAATCTGCTATCGGTCGCTTCCATGCCCGACGAGGAGCTTGCGGCGGGATTGGATGCCGCGTGCGCCGAGCGGCTTCTCCTGGAAGCCGGAGACGGCCGCTACCAATTTGCTCATGATCTGATTCGTGAAGTCGTGGCTGCCGATCTGGGTTTCGCTCGGCGTGTTCTATTGCATCGTCGCATCGCTGAGGCGCTCGAGCGCGGCGAGGGGGAGCGTCCGGTGGAACGGCTGGCCTACCACTATGCCCAGAGCGGCGACGCCGAACACGCGGCCCAGTATCTGAAGCTGGCTGGAGATCGAGCGGAAGCGCTGCACGCCTTCTCGGATGCCGAAAGCTCCTATCGCGAAGCACTCATGCGGCTCGATCAACTCGGTCGCGCCGTTCCGGCGGCAGCGGTACGTGAGAAGCTGGGTGTGGTGCTCATGACGGGTACCCGCTTTGATGAGGCTTTTGCAGTCTTCGATGCCGCCGCCACCGCATACGAGGACGCGGGGGATTTGGATGGGCTAGGCAAAGTCGTCACCCAGATGGGATGGGGAGAAGTACGCCGGAGCACACCGGAGCGCGGTCTCGAACGCATCCACAGGTTTCTCGAACGCATTGGGGACCGCGAGCTCTCGCCTCAGACGCTAGCCGGACTGCTGATGGTGCAGGCGTTTCTTTGCTTCGTCAACGGGAGATATCTGGAGCAGCTCGCGATTGACGACCACGTCGTAGAGCTTGCCCGCTCCATCGGTGACGAGAGACTGTCGGCGCAGGCGCGGGCGCATCGCGCACTCGCGCTCAACATGCTGGGGCGCTTCGAAGAAGCCAGAACATCTATCGAGAAGGTACTTCCAGCGCTGGAGTTAGGCGGCGACCCGACAAGCCTCTTGACTGGCTTGAATGCTCTGTCCGGCGCGTACCAGACGCGCGGCGAGTTTGATCTGGCAGCCCACTATCTGGCCAAGCAGATTGAAGTTGGTGAGAAGGTTGGCGACCCTGTGGCTCTGGCCTTCATCCTCGCGACGCAGGCTGGATTTCTTTACGACGCCGGTCGCTGGATAGAGATGCAGGAAGCCATCGAACGTGCCGCTGCTTTGCTGCATAACTTGGGGTCCTCATGGGCTTCTCCATACGTCCTCATCCAGCGCGGCACGCTGGCGCTGGCCCAGGGACGTGGCGCGGACGGCACGCGCGATCTGGGAGAGGCTCTCGCACTCGCCGAGCGAAGCGGCGACTTGCAGGTGCGATACATGGCACAATACGCGCTGGCCAGCGATGATTTGATCCACGCGCGGCCAGGCCAGGCGCAAGCTCGCGTCGAAGCGTTGGCACAGGCGCCGGACGCCATCGGGGGGTTCAATCCTAACCTGCTATACCTGCTGGCATGGATCGCTCTCGATCTCGGCGACCGTGCTGAGGCGGAGAGGCGTATCGAGCGCTGTCTGGCGAGCGCGCGGGAGCGGCAGGACCGCTTACTGCTGGTTGACGCGCTGCTGGTGCATGCGCGCGTGGCCGCCAGGCGAGACCGCTGGTCCGAGGCGCTGGCGGCGCTCGACGAGGCGATGCGGCTGGCTCAATCCATCAGATATCCATACGGCGAAGCGCGGGCGTACTATGTCTCCGCTCGACTCCATGCTGAGCGGAAAGAGGAGCGACAGGCCGGAGAGCTCTACCATCACGCACTGACCATCCTGCGCGGACTTGGTGAGCGCACCTATGCCAGACGCATTGAAGGCGCTATCCAGGTGGGCCTGCTCTGAATCGGGGAATCGAGCCACCAGAAATGCTATACTCATAGGTATGGTCTTCTTCATCAAAGCGCTCGTCGCTATGTTCACCGTCATTGATCCGATTGGGCTTGTACCCGTTGTGCTCTCTCTCGCCGCTGGATTCAAGCCGGAGGTGCGCACAGCGGGGATCATTCGTGCTACCTTCATATCCGCCGGAATCATCGCATTCTTTGGCATATTCGGACGCGCGCTCTTCTCGTATCTGGGCGTCACGTCGGAAGCGTTCAGCATCGCTGGTGGGATCTTGCTCTTCCTTGTGGCTATTGACATGCTCTTTGGGCGGCAATCCGGCGCCCGCGAGACGCCGAGGGAGGCCCGCGAAGCCCGCACTCGCGATGATGTGAGTGTGTTTACGTTTCCGCTCGCGATCCCCATGATCGCCGGGCCTGGCACGATTACGACCGTTATCCTGCTGGTGGATAGCGCGGCGGGCGAGCCGCTCAAGTTGATGTCTATCGCGCTGGCGGTGGCGGTGACATTGATCACGGCGGCATGCGCGATGCTCATCAGCTTGCCGATCCAGAAGCGCATCGGCATGTCTGGCATTCTGGTGATGTCACGGGTGCTGGGGATGCTGCTGGCCGCCGTGGCGGCCCAGTTCATCCTCAATGGCATCGCGATATTCTTA
>DATGEP010000352.1:0-3448 GCA_035310125.1 Ktedonobacterales bacterium | reverse complement strand
TCGCCGTCGTCCGCGAAGCCGGCCACCGTCGGCCCCCTCAGACGTCGTCGGGCGGGTGGTACAGGTCGAGGTCGGCAAAGTAGGCGAGCTGCTGCACGAAGCGCAGGCTCACTCGACCGACCGGCCCGTTCCGGTGCTTCGCTACGATGATGTCGGCGATGCCCTTCTTGTCGGACGCCTGGTTGTACACCTCGTCGCGGTAGATGAACATGACGACGTCCGCATCCTGCTCGATCGAGTTATGACAAGTAATGTCTCCCGCTACAAAATTGTGCGGGCCATCCACCGTTAGGTCGTAGACATCAGCCTCACCATCCGGCTCGATAGAGGCGATTTCGTCCCAATACACGTCGCTTTCGGCAAGACGCGCGAGCGGCGAACTGTCTATCACCTTTGCGAGCCGCATTGCTCGCTCACGGCTCACATTCTGCTTGTACAGAGCAGTGCCACAGGTGGCATTACCAAGTGCCGCTTGCATCTGGCGAGAAGTCAATCCTATCGCCTGCATTGCTGGCACGGCGTGCAAGCGCCAGATTTCGCGGGGCACCACATCGCGATTAGTGTTCTCTAGCCGTCCATCGAGGTACGCGAGGATTGCGTCTTGATGGCCGTTCTTGTATTCGCCAAGAGCACCGATGCACTCAACGAATCGCGCGATATCAGATCTTCCACTTACAACCACGTGATACTGATCACGACCTTTCCCTGGTTGGGCATAGCGGGAAAGAGCAGCGTTGATCCCCACCCGCAGAAGCAGCGATTGCACATTGCGGGCAAGCTCTTTGCTACTCGACGCATAGTACACGTTGGCGTAGTGTTTCGGTCCGTGGCTCAGGTGAATGCAGCCATCGGTGGCCCACAGGTGGCGTAGGAAGCGCGCGATACCCGCTGCAGGCTGCGCGAAGACCTGCGCCGGCACACGCTTCTCGTAGGAGCGCAACCCGAAGATGCCCATGCTACCCAACCACGTGACGATGGGATTATGCTTGTTGTGAGTGAGGCGCTCGGTCGCGGCGAGATAGACCTGATACCAGCCCCGCTCTAGCGAGATGCGAGGCGTCACGGTGTCGCCAAACACTGCTGTCGCCAAATCCGCCACTGTCTCCGCTAGGTCGCGCTCGCGTGTCGTGTACTGGATGGCATGGCGCGGCAGCGTGCAACCGTCGCCGATAAGATGCCCTAGCAGTGCCAGCTCTTCGTCGCGCATCGTCGCCACTTCGGGGCCAGGGAGTCTGCGAGGCAGCGCGAGACGCATGCCCGGCGTCAACTCGTCCAACCGCCGCCAGCCGGAAATCGTCAGAAACTTGTGGTTCGCTGTCGCCCGCACGCTGCGGCCCAGTCGTGTCGTGAGGCGATAGACCGGCTTGTGGCCCGTCGCGAACGCATGGGTGACGGTTGCCGGTTCCATCTTCCAGGTTTCGGTATTTAACGCCAGCACACGGAAGCCGGATTGCCCAACAAGCTCCGCGATAGGCCGGCAGGTGCCTGTATCGGGCAGATATACTGGCGTCTCGCCCGCGATGCACCCGGACTCGCGAAGATCTGAGAGCTGTGGCTTCTTGTCGGTGCGGCTCTCGACGGCGCGGGAAAGCTGCGAGAGCGCAAGCACGGGGATGTCTAGCTCGCGGGCCAGCTCTTTGAGTCCTCGGCTGATCTCGGAGATTTCCTGCACGCGGTTCTCGTGACCTTTGCCGGCGCCGCTGCCGTGCATGAGCTGCAAGTAGTCCACCACCAGCAGATCGAAGGGGCGCTCCAGGATCAGCCGGCGCGCCTTGCTGCGCATCTCCATGAGCGAGATGCCGGGTGTGTCGTCAATGTAGATCTGCGACTGCGATAACCTGCCCACGGAGTCGCTGATGCGCTCCCACTCCTCGTCGGAGATGTAGCCGGTGCGTAGATTATGCTGGTCCACGCCCGCGTCCATCGAGAGCAGGCGGGCTACCAGCTGCTCTTTGCTCATCTCCAGGCTAAAGATCGCCACCCCATGCCCATATTTGAGCGCGGAATTATGCGCGAGCGAAAGCGATAAGGCTGTTTTTCCCACGCTCGGGCGGGCGGCCAGGATGATGAGGTCGGATTTTTGCAGGCCGCCGGTCATTTTGTCCAGGTCGGAGAAGCCCGTGCCCACGCCGACGATGGAGCCGCGCTGCGCGTGTAGTGAGTCGAGCTTGTCAATGTAGTCGCGCAGGATATCGCCAACCGAATCGAACTCGGTGCGCGAGGAGCGCTGGCTCACGTCGAAGATCAGCTTCTCCGCTTCTTCGAGCGCGTCGTCGGCGTCCGGGTCGTTATAGGCCACGCTGGCGATCTGCCCCGCCGCGTGGATCAGCCGCCGCAAGATGGCCGTCCGCTCGACGATCTGGGCGTACTGCTTGGCGCTCTTGCTGGTCGGCACCTGATTGGCGAGGCTGCTGACGAAGCTCACTCCGCCGATGTCGTCCAGATGCCCGCGGCGCGCCAGCTCGTCGGTCAGGGTGATGAGGTCGGCGGGGATGCCTGTCTCGTAGAGGTCGAGCGCGGCCTGATAGATCAGCCGGTGCGCCTCGCGATAGAAGTCTTCCGGGCGCAGCAGGTCCGCCACCTGCACGATGGCCTCGGGGTCAATGAGCAGACTCCCCAATACCCCCGCCTCGGCTTCCACATTCTGTGGCAGCAACTTCTCGACGGCCATACCGAACACCTCCCGCGCCGCTGCTCGGCCTCGCTCCCCCGGCGCGCAACACGGCAATCGGTAGAACGCTTTTTCTACCAGATTATAGCACCCGGCGGGCGTTCTTCCAGAGGGTGGAAACGAAGCGGTAGTTGGTAGAGTACCGGAGGAGGGATGGTTTGGCAAACGCACTGTTTATCCCCTGCCAGTGGATATGTGGATAACCTGGTGGATAAGCCGGCGACCCGCTCCGGGCCTGTTCGCGCTTCTCCTCAATCGTCCATGCGCAATCCCGCGTTATCCACAAGTTCCCCGCGTCTCTGGTGGGTTATCCACGACTTTATCCACGGCCAACGTTGAGAAGTTCGATGGCTGTTTGGGCTAGTCATCGCGGACGTGACGACTCGACGCACCTCCTACACCGGCGCGCCCTCGATGACACGTCTTTCGTTCGCTGTGGGAGTGACTCCTCTCCCGCATCCATGCGGGAGCTTCTCGGGGCAAGCTCCAGCGTGTGTTACTCCATACCGAACAGGTTCAGGTCCATGAACGACTCCGACTGACCAAAGTTCGTCACTTTTCTTATCCTCGAAGCGCGCCCGCATGTGTCACACTGGAAGCTCTTGTAGCTGGCGATATCACAGCGAGCGAGCATGAGAAGACCATATGACGCGACATCATTCAGCAGACCCTGAAACCGGCACGGATGCTCCCGCATCGCTGCCGGACAAGCTCGCACACGTCCAAGACGAAGCGCTGAGTGACCTGCCCCTGGCACGGCGTCTGTTGCGCCTCGCG
>DATGEP010000351.1:0-4062 GCA_035310125.1 Ktedonobacterales bacterium | reverse complement strand
CGCGCCGGCAAGCCGCAGCAGTGAATTGCGACTGGGGAAGATGCCGACCACATCGCAGCGCCGCGAGACCTCCTTGTTGAGGCGCTCGAGCGAGTTGGTCGACCAGACCTGACGGCGATGCTCGACTGGGAAGCCGTAGTAGGCGAGGACGTCGGTCTCGCCTTCACGGAGGACCTCGACCAACTTGGGGTAGCGCTTCTCAAAGAGCCGGCAGATCCGCTCCGTGGTGTCCTTGGCAGCAGCCAGGTCGGGCTGGGCGAAGATGGTGCGCAGGGTGGCGGCGACCATCTGCTGCGCCACCTTGGGCACGGTGGCCAGAGCGTTGCGCATGAAGTGATTCTTATGCCGACGTCGGCATAACGTCCATTACGCCGAGGTCCGGATTATGCCGAGGTCCCACGTCCTGGGAATTCGGTTGGGCGCACAAAGCTCGGCATAATCAGAGCGCCTCGAGGAAGTCGAGCAGCGAGTCAGAGGGCCGGAAGCGACCTGGTTTCGTTGACGGCGGCTTCGTCAGCGCGAGGGCGCGCTCTTTGATACTGAGATCGGCGTGCAGGTAGATCTGCGTCGTGTCGATCTGTTCGTGACCAAGCCACAGCGCGATGACAGATGTGTCGACTCCGGCGCGAAGTAGCTGCATGGCTGCCGTGTGCCTCAGCGTGTGAGCTGAGATCCTCTTGCTCCGTAAGGTTGGACAGACCTGCGCAGCGACACCAACGTACTTTGCGATTCGGTCTTCAAGTGCATCACGGCTGAGCCTGCCACCATCGCGGCTGGGAAAAAGTGGTTCGCTGGGCGCCACGCCCCGCTCCCGGAGCCAGGTACGAAGCACGGCGACAGTACCGACGGTCAGCGGCGTGATCCGGTCCTTGCGACCCTTGCCGTGACAGCTGACATGCGGTCCGTTGCCGAGATGCACGTCGCCACATCGGAGGCCGACAAGCTCGGAGGCCCGCAGTCCGGTTTGAACGGCGAGGAGTAGGAGAGCGTGGTCGCGGCGGCCGGTCCATGTGGACCGGTCCGGGCTGGCCAGCAAGGCATCGACCTCCGGTCTGATGAGGAAGGAGATCAGTGCCCTGTCGAACCGTTTGGGTGGAATCGCCAGCACTCGCTGAATTACTTCGGCTTGTTCTGGGTGTCGCAGGGCGGCGTAATGGAAGAGTGAGTGAATCGCCGCCAATCGAGCATTACGGGTACGCACGCTGTTTCCGCGTGCGTGTTCGAGGTGGTCGAGGAAACGTGCGACGACACCAGCGTCGAGGTCTGCGATATCGAGCTGACATGGCTGCTTATGGACATCACGCGCAGCGAAATCGACGAGGAGCTTGAGCGAATCCCGGTACGCTGCCACCGTCTGCGGGCTAGCCTGCAGCTGGCGGACAAGCCTGTCCGTGAAGAAAGCTTGCAGAGTGGGTGCGAGTGCACTCATCAGCGATTCTCCAGACTGCGCTCGAGGCGCTGTCCCGCCAGACCGAGCAGCTCGGGAGCGGCTGAGAGGTACCAATAGGTGTGGCCCGGGTGAACGTGGCCGAGATATGTGGACAGCAGTGACAGGCGCGCGCCCGCGTTGGCATGGGTCTGGTACGCGTCGATGATGGTGCGAACGGCGAAGGTGTGTCGGAGGTCGTGGATGCGAGGTCGGCAATCCTTCGACCGTGGCATGAGACCGGCTCGACGCACCAGGCGGATGAAGTCCCAGTTCACGTTGCAGTACAGGAGCCGGGTGCCGGCGCTAGAGATGAACAGGCTCGGAGCCGAAGGATTCGGACACAGCTGGTCGCGTTTCCGAAGGTAGATCCGCAAGGCGTCCACAGTGGAGGGGTGGAGTGGAAGTTCGCGTGACTTGCCAAACTTGCTCATCCACACGGTAAGAACGCCAGCCTCGAAGTCCAGGTCCTTTCGGTCGAGACGGATAGCCTCTCCCACCCGCATCCCGGTCACCGCCAAGAGCTGAATCCAGGTCTGGCATGTCAGAACGCGGAGCGGTGAGGGGAAAATCTGTGCCGCTTCCACCAGGGCTGCGATGTCCGAATCCGAATACAGAAAAGGCACCGCGCGACGCGATTTCCGCGCCGGAAGAAGGTCAGCCGGAGGTACCTCACTCTTCGGGTCGAGGGTATTGACGAAGGTGGCGAACTTCCTCGCCACCGTCAGTCGGCCTGACCACCAGCTCACATCCGCGCTGGCAGGCAGCCTGGCCCAGTTGAGCGCCAGATCGGTGCTGATGTGGTCCGCGCCGGCAGTCTCGATGTAATCGACGAATTGGAGGAGCAACTTCTCGGTACGCCGCAGCTTGTAGCCGAGTGCCCGCCTCATTCCCAGGTAGTCGGCCAGCGCAGAGCGAAGAGCAGTCATGCCGCACTTCCATCCGGCCATGGTCGTGCTATCTGACGAAGGGCGAGGCGGTCAACCTTGGCGTAGATCGCCGTCGACAGCGCACTGCGGTGGCGCAGCACCTGCCCGACTTCAGCCAGCGATGCTCCTGAACGCAGCATCTGGGTCGCCGCGGTGTGGCGAAGACGATGTGACCTCGTGGGCGGGAGGCCTGCTTTCCGCGCAGCCCAAGAAACGATGGCGCCCACCCCTGCGGAAGTGAGCCCGCGATGCGGGGCTCGCACGCGCATGAATAGGCTGCGGCATTCGCTTACCGGTCTGGCCCGCCGCAGGTAGGCGGATAGAGCACGACCGACATCGACCGGCAGCGGCAGACGTTCGCGCCGGTCACCCTTGCCGCGCACGATGATCTCTCCGCTTCGCCAGTCGATGTCATCTAGCTCCATGGCGGCAACTTCTCCCGCCCTGAGTCCGAGGCGGGTCAGCATCGTCAAGACCGCGTAGTCGCGCCCGCCGACCGCTGTACTGCGGTCGCAAGTCGCGAGCAGTTGCTGGACCTGGCCGCGCTCGAGCGCTTTGGGCAAGCCGGCCAAACGCGAGCCCGCTACCGAGGGCACAGCTGCCACCAACGATTGACTCAGCATTCCATTGATGTGCAGGAAACCGAGCAGGGAGCGCAATGCACACACGGTTAACTTCGCCGACCCCATCGGGCGCCCCGGGACTGTAGCCACTACGAAGGATGTGATGTCCCTTGCGCGCAGGTCATCCAACCGAAGCCTTCCCTCGGGCGTCTCTCTTTGGCGCAAGAACGGAGTCACGAAGTTGATGTATCCACTCGCGGTGGAGTGCTTGAGTCCTCGCTCCGAGATGAGGTACTCGTGGTAGTGAGCGAGCAGCGCCTCCCTCGGACTTCGCGATGCAGCCGGCACCGGCGGCACGACTCCGATGTCGCGCAGGTAGTCCAGCATTGGCACTAGGGCCTGGCGCGACAGCCAGAGCGTGTAGCCCTCGGCTCGCCTTGCCGCCAGGAACGCATCGCACGTTTCGTGGGTCAGGTCTGCGGCAGCAAGACGATGCCCTGCCAGCCATCTGCTGAGGTGTGCCAAGAGCCGCACCTGGTCGGCCGTGGCGTTCTCCGTGTATCCGATTCGCGACAGCTCGGTCGCGAAGCCGGCCGCGTACTCCACCAGCGGTCCAGTCACTCGAACCCGCCCCGCCTTGCTATCCATCACCGCCTCCTCACCAAGGAATTTCGGCGAGGATGAGGCGGGGTCAGATCGCCGAGATTATGCCGACATTTTCAGGGCGCTCCGAGTTCCCGGGGCAGGGAACCTCGGCATAATCCGGACCTCGGCGTAATGATTCTTATGCCGACGTCGGCATAAGGTGCACTTCATGCGCAACGCCCTGGCCACCGTGCCCAAGGTGGCGCAGCAGATGGTCGCTGCCACCCTGCGCACCATCTTCGCCCAGCCTGACCTGGCTGCGGCCAAGGACACCACGGAGCGGATCTGTCGGCTCTTTGAGAAGCGCTACCCCAAGTTGGTCGAGGTCCTCCGTGAAGGCGAGACCGACGTCCTCGCTTACTACGGCTTCCCAGTCGAGCATCGCCGTCAGGTCTGGTCGACCAACTCGCTCGAGCGCCTCAACAAGGAGGTCTCGCGGCGCTGCGATGTGGTCGGCATCTTCCCCAGTCGCAATTCACTGCTGCGGCTTGCCGGCGCG
>DATGEP010000350.1:0-14293 GCA_035310125.1 Ktedonobacterales bacterium | reverse complement strand
CATCCCGATGGCAACTCGCAAGTAGACAGAGGACATTCGGATAGACTTCAACGCGGAAAGCGCACACCAGAAAGAGTTTTTGAGATACCCATCCTCAAAGTGCTAGTTGAGATGGGAGGGCGAGCTCGAATGGGTGAGGTGCTCGTTCGCGTGGAGCAACTCATGCGCGACACGCTTAAGCCGGTTGATTATGAGTCCCTGAAGTCTAGTTCTGATCCGCGTTGGCGAAACACGGGCCAATGGGCACGAAACACCATGGTTGAACACGGGCTGTTGAGGTCAGATTCCCCTTGGGGCTTCTGGGAAATCACTGATGCGGGTAGGCGCTATCTTGCGGAACACTCGGACTGAAAGATCCGTCTGGTTTCGTACCCGCAAGTGGCTCTCCTACACTCCACCAACCCAACGCCAGCATCTGACTCTCTTGCTAGCTGGCTGGCTGGCAAGCGCGGTGGCGTAGCCGGGAATGGGTGGCAGTGGGTGATAGCGCCAGCGGACGACTTCGGCAGGGTTGCCGCGCACGGCGAGCAGACGGGCAGGCTCATCCGGCGGCAGCGAGACGTCGAAGCTATCCAACGGGAAGGACAGCCCGCGTCCGATGGCTTTGATATATGCCTCTTTTCGTGTCCAGCAGGCGTAGAACACCTCGTGCTGCGCGGCGCTGTCTAGCGCCGCAAGCACCGTGCGCTCTCGCGGTGAGAACGCTGTACGTGCAATCGCGTCCATGTCGTCGAGGTGGCGCATGTATTCGATGTCCACGCCCAGCTCCAGGTCACGTGCGAGCGCAATCAGGGCATAAGTTTCGGAATGCGAGACATTGAATTGGAGCGAGGAGGGGTCAGCGTTGGTCGCCACGCGAGGCTTGCCGTGTGGGCCGTAGGCAAACGTAATGTCAGCCGGCGTCGTAGCTAAATAGGCGCTGAGAACCGCGCGCAAGATACCCCGCGCCGCGATGAAGCGCAGACGGTCATGCTCGAAGCGATAACGCGTCGCACGATCGCTTTCCGCGGCATCGAGCGTTGCTGCGAGTGTAGCGAGCTCGGCGTCGGGCGGATCGAGCGCGACAAGCCAGACGTGGACCTCGTTGGATGCGAGATTCATGTGTGCTGGTGGCGAATTCCAGGTGCCAGGATCTCGTGTGCCTATTAGCGACTGACCTCCGAGCTGTCTCTGACTCGCGATGCCTGTTTAGATACCTGTTTAATACAATGCCCTGGACAACCGCATCCGCCCAGACGGGCACGCGAGAAGCCCTCCCGCTGGACAACGGAAGGGCTTCGGGACGCGACGATAGGTGCCAAAGGGGCTACGCTCGCCGCGCGGCCTCCGCCGCCTGAGTCAGCGCTCGTTTTGTCATCACCTGCGCCAGATGGGCCCGATAGTCCTTCGACGCATACGGATCACTCAGCAAGTCCAACCCATTCGCGGCATGGGCGGACGCGCCCGCGATGGCCGCATCGTCGAGCTGCCCTCCACGCAGCGCCTGCTCCACGCCCGCAGCCCGCGTCGCGTGCGTTCCCGCGCCGGTGATGCCCACCCTCGCGTCCGCGCAGGTGCCGTCGTCGTTCAGGCGCACCACCGCCGCGACGCCGACGACCGCATAACCGCTCGCTGGATGGCGATGCTTCACGTATGCCGTCCCGGTGTGTGGCGTGTTCGTCGCCACGAACCGCACCGCCGTGAGCACCTCATTCTCCTGAAGCGCCGTCGTCAAAAGGTCCGTAAAGAACGACGACACGGGAATCGAGCGCTGGCCATTCGGGCCGAAGGTGCCGATTTGCGCGTCCAGGGCCATCGCCGCCGCCGGGAGGTCACCCGCCGGGTCGGCGTGCGCCAGACTGCCGCCAATGGTCCCTCGCGCGCGCACTTGTGGGTCTCCCACCTGGCGGAGCGTTTGGATAATGAGCGGACAGCGACGCTGCACGATTGGGGAATCAATCGCTTGAAAGTACGTCGTCGTCGCCCCGATTACGATGCTGTTCGCCTCCTCCGCGATGCCGCGCAGCTCCGGCACCTTCGCCACATCCACCAGCGTCCCATAATCAGCCAGTCGCAGCTTCATCAGCGGCAGCAGGCTCTGTCCGCCCGCCAGCAGCTTCACATCGCCTGATTTGGACTGTAGCAGCGTCAGCACCTCGTTGAGCGAGGTCGGCGCGTAGTAGTCAAAGTTGTTGGGAAACATGACTGTCCCTCCTCACTCTAGAGCTAACTGGGTTCTCCGGCTTTGGCCGCCGCGATCGCCCGCCACACGCGCTCCGGCGTCATTGGCATATCAATATGTGTGATGCCGAGCGGTGCGAGCGCATCTACCACGGCGTTCACGATTGCCTGGCTCGACGCGATAGTGCCTGTCTCGCCGACACCCTTCACGCCTGTGACGTTGTGCGGGCACGGTGTCTCCGTGCGCGCCGTCTCGATGTGCGGAATCTGCGTCGCGTTCGGCACGGCGTAGTCCATCATGCTGCCGGTGATGAGGTTGCCGTCGCTGTCATAGATGGCGTGCTCATAGAGCGCCTGGCCAATGCCCTGCGCCACGCCGCCATGTACCTGACCCTCCACGATCATCGGATTGATGACCACACCCACGTCATCCACGGCGACGTAGCGGCGAATGCTCACCTCGCCCGTATCGCCGTCCACCTCGACAATCGCGGCATGCGCGCCGAAGGGGAATGTGAAGTTTGGCGGATCGTAGAACTGCTGCTCCTCCAGGCCGGGGTCCATGCCTTCCGGCATGTTCCATGCAACGTTGGCCATCAGCGCGATATCCTGAATGGTCATTGCTTTGGCTGGGCTGCCTTGCACATGGAAGCGCCCGTGGTCGAAGACAATGTCCTCCGGCGCGGCTTCCATCAAGTGCGCGGCCAACTTTTTGGCCTTCTCGATGACCTTCAGTGTCGCCTTCTTGATCGCCGTGCCACCGACCGCCGTCGTCCGGCTGCCGTACGTGCCCCAGCCCATTGAGATAGCGCTGGTGTCGCCGTGGATGACGTCAACATCCTCGACTGACACGCCCAGATCTTCCGCGACAAGCTGCGCAAAGGTCGTTTCCTCGCCCTGGCCATGTGGACTCGTGCCCGTGTACACCTGCACTTTGCCCGTCGCCAAAACGCGCACTGTCGCCGGCTCCCAGAGGCCGCCCTGGAAGCCCATCGCGCCTGCCGCTTTCGATGGCCCCAGCCCGCAGACTTCAACATATGTCGAGAGGCCGATGCCCAGGTATTTGCCTTGCTGCCGCGCCTGCTGCTGCTCGGCTCGGAAGCCAGTGTAGTCCACCATCGCCAGCAGCTTATCCAGCGTCATCTGGTAGTTACCGCTGTCATAGGTCAGCGTTCCCGCCGATGTGTATGGGAATGCGTCCGCTGGGACGAAGTTTTTCCGGCGCAGCTCGGCGGGATCCTGATTGAGGTGGCGCGCCAGCAGATCCACCATGCGCTCGATCAAATACGCCGCTTCCGGGCGTCCCGCGCCACGATACGCCGATGTCGGCGTTGTGTTGGTGAAGACTCCCAGCACATCCACCTGAAGCGCTGGAATGGTATAGCAGCCCGGCACGATCAGCGCGAAGAGCCAGGTTGGTACTCCCGCCGCGGGCCCGGTCGTTACATAGGCGCCCATGTTGGCGTGTGACTTCACGCGCACCGCCGTGATCTTACCGTCGCTGGTGGCGGCAAGCTCCGCATCGTGTGTCTGTGCCCGGCCATGAATGGTCGCCACGAAGTTTTCGCGGCGGTCCTCGATCCACTTCACCGGCACGCCAAGCTCTTTGGTGGCGAAAATGGTCAGCATGTCGCCGGGATACATATCAATCTTACTGCCGAAGCCGCCGCCCACATCCCGTGCCAGCACACGAATCCTGTGTTCCGGGATGCCGGTCACAACCGAAAACACAAACCGCGCGATATGTGGGTTCTGCGTCGTGTTCCAGATCGTCAGCTCTTCCGCGCCCGGATTCCACTGCGCCACGGCGCCGCGCGGCTCCATCGCGTTTGGCACGATCCGCTGCTGGATGAACCGCTGCTTGATAACGACATCCGCGTTCGCGAACGCACCGTCCACGTCGCCGTTGGCAAACTTCCAATGATAGTTCAGATTGCCCGGCGCGTCGTCGTGGAGCTGCGGCGCGCTGGCTTCCGTTGCCGCGACCTCATCGGTCACCACTGGCAGCGGCTCGTACTCCACCTCGATCAAGTTGAGCGCGTCGCGAGCGGTATAGGGGTCGTCCGCCACCACCGCCGCCAGCGAGTCGCCGGTATAGCGCACACGATCTGTTGCGAGCACGGGATACGTGGGATTATGCAGACCGCCCTCCAGGGTCGCGTCAGGCAAGATCCAGACACAGGGCATGCCCCCGAGCTTGCCGTCAGTCTCTTTGCTCGTGTACACGGCACGCACCCCTGGATGCGCTCTTGCCTTGGACACATCCAGCCGCGTGATGCGCGCATGCGCCACATCGCTGCGCTTGATGGCCATGTAGACCATGCCGGGGAGACTTATATCGCCTGTGTAGACGCCGCGTCCCGTTATCAAGCGCGGGTCTTCGCGCCGCTTCACCGAGGCGCCAAAAATGCGGGATATTGCCATCGCATGTAACTCTCTTCCGCTACCTACTGGCTATTCCCCGGCCGCGCCGGTCCCCACGGGTGCTGGAGCCGGTTGCGCTGCTTGCGAGCGCAGCTCTCTCGCCGCCTGCTGCACCGCCGCCACGATGTTCTGGTATCCTGTGCAGCGACACAGATTGCCCTCAAGCTGCTCGCGAATCTCTTCGTCGGTTGGATTGGGATTGCGGTGGAGCACGCCAATAGCTGCCATCATCATGCCTGGTGTACAAAAACCGCATTGCAACCCGTGCAGATCCCAAAACGCTTGCTGGATGGGATGGTACTTCGTTCCTTCCGCCAGACTCTCGACGGTTCGCACCTCCGCACCATCCGCCTGTACCGCCAGCATCGTGCAGCTCTTGATCGGCTCGCCATTGAGCATCACTGTGCAGGCGCCGCACGTACTGGTATCGCAGCCGACGTGCGTGCCGGTCAGGTTGAGCACATCGCGCAGAAAATGCACCAGCAACAAGCGCGGCTCAACCTCGTTTTGCCGCTCGACTCCGTTTACCTTGACACGAATCGTCTTCCGCATACGCGCCAATCCCTTCGTGTACATCTGCCGGATGAGCTCCGGCGACCAGTCGCATGGATTCGGGGGCAGGGCCAGAATAGCCCTATCATATGGAGCGAAGCGTCTCCGCGCCCCAAAGAACGCACTACGCAAACCACACTACAGAAACGGGGAGTATGCTCAAAGCGTCCCCAATAACGCGGGGTAAGCAAGTGTCCGGACAGGTGTGCCGGTCATGGAGAATGCGCAAGACCGCAAGACATTGTGCCGTTGGTATGGGGAAAGGCAGTTGACGGCAAGGAATCCCAGCCCCGCTGGTGGAGTGTGTGGGAGAGTGATACTCAAAATGTCCATGCATGCCCTCCTCGATGTCCGACAGCGATGTACGTGTACAAGCGGAGGTCAACAGACTGGGCGCGGCGGCAAGCAGCACCGCGTATGTACGTGCAAGTGTAGCACAATACTTATCACAATGTGCAACTGTTCCATTAGGGGCTTCACCTGGCGCGATGGCATGAGAAATGCTGAATGTCAAGTCCCGGTGGTCCGCACGTGCGGATCGTTACATGGGCCGTCGTGAGTGCCCATGTAACTCCCGGCAATTTGGAACAGACGGAGGATCACGCATGTCCAATCAGGACTACGGCCAGAGTGGTCAATACGGCCAGGACCCCAACCAGCAACAGAGTGACCAGTATGGCCAGGATCCCAATCAGCAGTACGGGAGCCAGCAGGGGAGCGGCATGAGCCAGGATCCCAACCAGCAGGGGGGCCAGGGCGGCATGCTTGGCGGTGCCAAACAGCAGGCGCAGAATCAAATGGATGACATCATTGATCAGTTCGCCAACAAAGTCCCTGGCGGCCAGCAGTTTGCACAGGGGGCCAAAGATCAGGCCAACAACGCGCTCGATAACCTTGAGCGCGAGGGCGAAAACCGCCTGGGCAACATGGGTGGCATGCTTGGCGGTGGGCAGGGCAACCCGTAACCTCCGCTTGCGCGACCAGCATTGTAAAAATAGGGGGACACACCGATGTGTGTCCCTATCTTCTTGCGCGAGCTCCCGACCGCGCCGGCGTGTCGTATCCGCGCGCATCCGGTGTATGCCGCTCGACGAGCTTACAGGGAACGCCTATCCCCTGGGCGTTCCCCTCGCCTTAGCGGCGGTCGAATTCGCGCTCCAGCGCCGATAGACTCAGATGGACCATTGTCGGCCGCCCGTGGCAACAGCTTTGGTGCGCGCTCGTGCCCTCCAGCTGCCGGATCAGCTCGCGCTGCTCCTGCGGCGAGAGCGTTTGTCCCGCCTTGATCGCCGCTTTGCAGGCGACGTTTGCCAGCGCATGCTCCTCCCAGGTCTCTCCGTGGCTCGCTGCCTCGGCGTCCGCCCCCGCCAGCTCCAGCAGCAGGTCGCGCAGGGGCTGTGGATGCGGCTGCCCCGCCAGCACTGCCGGTAGCGCCCGCACGAGCAGCGCATCACCGCCGAATGGCTCGATCTCGAAGCCAATCGCTCGCAGCGCCTCGACATGCTCGTCCACCACCTCACGCTCCGCCGCCGATAGCTCAACGGTCGCCGGCTGCAACAACAGCTGCGACGACACGGCGCGCTCCTGCCACTCCGTGATCATGCGCTCCAGCAGAATCCGCTCGTGTGCGGCATGCTGATCCACCATGTATACTCCATCCGGCCCTTCTGTGATGATGTAGCTCTGCGAAACCTGCCCCAGCACGCGCAGCACTGGTAGCTTGACACCACCCACCAGCGCATCCGCGTCCTGCCCTGGCACGCGAAATCCGTTTGCGGGTGCGGCGGTATGCCCAGTCTCCCCCGGAAACAGATGAGAGGGAAATACCTCTCCGTTAGCTTCGCCGTTTTCTGACGGGCGCGCTGGCGCTTCCTGGGAAGCAAATCCGTCACTCGCGGCGTCCTCGCCGCTCGGTACGGACGCATGCGGGTGCATGCTGGAAGTCAAAGGAGCAGGACGCTCCCATGCCGGCACGGAAAATATGGATCGCGACACCGCGGGCGACTCCGCCGTCGCCACCACCGCCTCGCGCACCGCGCGCTGCACTGCGGCGTATACTTGCCGGTCGCGCAAAAACTTCACTTCCGTTTTCGCCGGATGCACATTCGCGTCTAAAAGCGCCGGATCGAGTGTGACATTGACGACGGCGATGGGGTGTCGTCCCGTGAGCAGCAGCGAATGATACGCCTCTTCCACAGCGTAGCTCAGCGTCCGGCTCTGCACCCACCGACGGTTCACGAAAAACGACAGGTAGCCGCGCGTGGATTTGTAGCAGGATGGACGGCTCACGTATCCGATCACGTCTGGCCGGTCGCTCTCCTTGTCTCGCGCTGGCGTTGAGGGCGCACCTGCCATACCATCGCGCGACTCTGAACCCGCCAGCGGCACCATCTGCTCCGCAATGCCCAGCCCATAGACGGCCACGAGAACGGTGAAGAGCCGGCCATCGCCAGGTGTCGTGAAGACCTGCCGGCCCTCGCTCACCACACTGAACCGCACTTCAGGATATGCCAGCGCGTACTGCTCCACCAGCCGCAGCGCATGCCCCGTCTCCGTTGCCCGCGTCTTCAAGAATTTGAGCCGCGCGGGCACGGAAGCAAAAAGATCGCGTACCGTCACCATCGTGCCTGCCGCGACTCCCGCTGGTGTTACCGCGCCCAGCACGCCCTCATTCATTTCAAGCTGCGCACCCGCGATCATCTCGCGTGGCCGGCTCGACAGCGTCACCCGCGCCACCGCGGCGATGCTCGCGAGCGCCTCGCCACGAAAACCCAACGTCGCAATGCGCTCCAGGTCCGCCAGCGCCCCAATCTTGCTGGTCGCGTGCCGCGCGAACGCGAGTGGCAGCTCCTCCGCCGGGATACCCTGGCCGTCGTCTGTCACGCGAATGAGCCCCAGGCCGCCATTCTGAAGCTCCACTCGCACTGCCCGCGCACCCGCATCCAGCGCGTTTTCCACCAGCTCCTTCACCACCGATGCGGGCCGTTCCACCACTTCCCCGGCGGCAATCTTCGCGGCGACATCCGGCGCAAGCTGGCGTATCGGCATCGGTCGGCTCTCCTCTGGCGGGCTTGGGTGGCGCTGAGGCCGTGCGGTGGCTACGACGCATTGTACCGCATTCTCCCGTCTGCGGTGGCAGGCGCCACTTCCACTTCATGCCACTCACACTTTTGCGCTATAATCTTCTGGCCCACCGGGATGAATGACCGTCGCACAGATGCGTGCGTCCCCAGTAAGGAGAACCGATGTCCGCCATCAAGACGCTGCCCAGTCGCAGCGAGATCCCACACGAATATACCTGGAATCTCGCAAGCATCTACCCAACCGATTCCCAGTGGGAAGCGGACTTCGCTCGTGTCACTGCGCTTCTCGCGGACATCCGCGCTTTTGAGGGGCGCATGGGGGAGTCCGGCGAAGTATTGCTCCAGGCGCTTCAGGTTCGTGACAGCGCCTCTGAGCTCTGGGGCCGGCTCTTCGTCTACGCCAACATGCGCATGCACGAAGACAGCGCCAACAGCACCTACCAGGGTCTTGCCGACCGCGCCACCACGCTTGCTAATGACCTCAACACGTCCGGAGCCTACATGACGCCGGAAATCCTCGCCATCCCGCAAGAGAAGCTGGACGGTTTCGTAGAGCATACCGCTGGCCTCAAGGTCTACCGTCAGGCGTTGGACGAGATCAACCGTGAGCGTCCGCATGTGCTCTCCGCTGAGATGGAAGGATTGCTTGCTCAGGCCGGCGAGGTTGGCAACGCCCCGGAGCATATCTTTGAAATGCTCAACAACGCCGACCTCACGTTTCCTATCGTGCGGGATACCGGCGGCAATGAGATCCAGCTCACCCACGGCAACTATGTGCCGCTGTTCCTGGAAAACCGAGATCGCGAAGTGCGCCGGACCGCCTTCGAGGCGATGCTTGGCACCTACGAGAAATATCGCAATACATTGGCCGCCACCTACGCCGCACAGGTCAAGCGCGATATCTTCTTTGCTCGCGCCCGCCACTACGACTCTTCACTCCAGGCGGCGCTCGATCCCATCAACATTCCGGAGAGCGTCTATGACAACCTCCTTGCCACGGTAGACGCCAACCTGCCCACGCTACATCGCTACCTTGCCCTGCGCAAGAAGCTGCTTGGTCTGGACACCCTCCACATGTACGACCTGTACGTGCCAATGGTGCCCGAAGTCGAATACAAAGTGGCCTTTCAGGATGCCAAAGAGCGCGTGGCGAAGGCGCTGGAGCCGCTGGGCGCGGACTATGTGGCGAGCCTGCGCGCCGGGTTTGCCTCACGCTGGATTGACGTGCTGGAGAACCAGGGCAAGCGATCCGGCGCCTACAGCTGGGGCAGTTACGGCACGCATCCCTTCGTGCTGTTGAACTACCAGGAAAGCATGGATAGCATGTTCACCCTGGCCCACGAGATGGGCCACTCCATGCACTCCTTCTTCACCTGGCAGAACCAGCCGTTCCCCTACAGCAGCTACACGCTGTTCGTGGCCGAGGTCGCGTCCACCCTCAACGAAGCGCTGCTTACCCACTACCTGCTGCAGACGACCGAAGAAAAGCCCCTGCGCATGTACGTCATCAACCACGCGCTGGAAACCTTCCGGGGCACGCTCTACCGCCAGACGCTCTTCGCGGAGTTCGAGCGCGCCGCGCACGCGCGGGCTGAGGCAGGCGAGGCACTCACGCCGGAGTTGCTCAGCGCCACCTTCAAGGCGCTCAACGACAAGTACTATGGCCCCGTGGTGGAGGTAGACAGGCAGATCGAGATCGAGTGGGCACGCATTCCCCACTTTTATTCGAGCTTCTACGTCTACCAGTACGCTACCGGGATCTCAGCCTCCGCCGCGCTGGCCCACCAGATCCTCACCGAAGGGGACGCTGCCGTCAAGCGCTATCGCCGCTTCCTCTCCTCCGGCTCATCGGACTACAGTATCAACCTCTTGCGCGAGGCGGGCATTGATCTCTCCTCGCCACAACCGATCCAGCAGGCGCTGGATACCTTCGCTGGCTACCTGCGTGAGTTCGAGGCTCTCATGTAGGCCAATTCCGGCATCCAGGGCCACACCCTTAGCGTTGCACGGCTTGAAGGTGTGGCCCCGGACTATCTGCCGGGCGATCACGTCGGCGTTGTTGTCTACCAGGTAGAAGACCGCCTCGGGCCCGAAGCGGCTAAAGCTATCACTCAGCCAGGCTGTCGGGATGCTCCAGCGCGTCCACCAGCACGCCCATGAACTGCGCCGCGGCGGCGCCATCTACTATGCGGTGGTCGCACGAAATGGAGATCCAGCAGCCGGGGCGCACTGCCAGCGCGTCACCGACGACCGTGGGGCGCGGCTTGATGGCGCCGAAGCCGACGACGCACGCCTCCGGCGGGTTGATGAGTGGGGCGCCGGTATCCACCGGGCCGGCGGCGCCGACGTTGGTGATGGTGATGGTGCTGCCGCTGAGCGATTTGGCGTCGAGCTTGCCTTCACGTCCCAGCGCCACGAGGCGCCCGCACTCGGCGGCGATCTGTGGCAGCGTGAGTGTGTGAGCGTTTTGGACGACGGGAACGAGCAGGCCGCGTGGCGTGTCGGTGGCGATGCCGGTATGGACACTCTTCTTGACGACAATCGCGTTGCCTGCCTCATCCCAGCGCGAGTTGAGGATGGGATACGCCTGGACGGCACGCACCAGCGCGCGGACGAAGAATGGCAAAAAGGTCAGCTTCACGCCGGCATAGGCGGGATCGGCCTTCAGGCGCTCGCGCAGCGCGACGAGCGCGGAGGCGTCGAACTGGCTGTATTCGGTGAAATGCGGGATGGTGGTCGCGGCGCGCACCATGCGCGCGGCGATGGCTTTGCGCAGGCCGACGGTGCTGATGCGCTCCTCGTCCTCATCCGGCGCACCAGCCGGCGCGACAGGCGGCGTCCCTGCGCGCTGAGCCGCGGCGGGCGTGGCGAGGACAGCTTCGAGGTCTTCAACACGGATGCGTCCGCCAGGACCGGTGCCGGTGATGCGGCTGAGGTCTATGCCACGCTCGGCGGCCATTTTGCGCACGAGCGGGCTGGCGGACGGGCTAGCGGCTGAGGCGACGCTGGATGGCCCGCCGGGCATGGCGTCCGCTCGCGCGGGCTGGGCAGCCGCAAGCGGAGCCGCCTTGCCGTTTTCCGGTGCGGCGGTCGTGGTGGCCGTAGTGGTCGTGGTGGCGCCCCGCCGTCTGCGCGCGAAAGTTTGCGCTGGCCCTTCCGTGCCGTAGCCGACGAGCACCGCGCCGGAGCCTCCCGCTGGCTGCGACGGCGCGGCGGTATCGGCAATGGTGACGAGTGGCGCGCCGACGGGAACCGTCTCGCCGGGGTTGGCGTGTAGCTGCTGGACTGTGCCGGCAAAGGGCGACGGGATGTCTACCATCGCTTTCGCGGTCTCGACCTGACAGATGGGCTGGTTGAGCTGGACGGTATCGCCCACGTTCACGAGCCACTGCACCAGTTGTGCTTCTTCGAGACCTTCGCCCAGATCGGGCAAGAGGAACTGACTCATGTAATTTAGAACTCCCGCGTGCGGTCAACGGCTTCCAGGATGCGATCGGCATCGGGGAGGAAGAGCTTCTCCACACGCGACGGCGGATACGGGACGGTGGCGTTGCCGACACGCTCCACGGGAGCGGCCAGCACGTCGAAGAGGTCGTGCATGAGCTGGGCGGCAATCTCAGCGCCCAGGCCCATGAAGATTGGTGCCTCGTGGACGACGACGGCGCGGTGCGTCTTGCGAACCGAGGCGTGGAGCGTGTCCATGTCGAGCGGAGCGAGGCTGCGTAGGTCCACGACTTCGAGCGATATGCCTTCGGCGTGTGCGGATTCGGCGGCGGCGAGCGCCACCTGCACCGTCGGCCCGTAGGCGATGATGGTCGCGTCGGTCCCTTCGCGAGCGATGCGCGCGCGGTCCAGGGGCAGCGGCGGGACGGGCAGATCAATGTTCTGGCGCATCCAATAGCGCGCTTTTGGCTCAAGGAAGATGACCGGATCGGGGTCACGGATGGCGGCGCTGAGCAGCCCATAGGCGTCGGCGGGAGTGGACGGCGAGACGACCTTGAGACCGGCGGTGTGGGTGTAGTATGTCTCCGGGCTTTCGGAGTGCTGCTCGATGGCGCCGATGTTGCCGCCGTAGGGAATACGGATGACGAGCTGCATGTTAACGGCGCCGAGGGTGCGGCTGTGGTACTTGGCAATGTTGCTCGTCACCTGCTGGAACGACGGATACGAGAACGCATCGAACTGCATCTCCACGACGGGGCGAAAGCCCTTCATGGCAAGGCCCAGCGCGGTGGCGGCGATGGTCGCTTCGGCCAGCGGCGTATCGAAGACGCGCTTCTGGCCGAATTCGTCCTGGAGGCCATCGGTGACACGAAAAACGCCGCCCAGCTTGCCGACGTCCTCGCCGAAAATCAGCACGCGCGGGTCGTTTTGGAGTGCGTCGTGGAGCGCGAGATTGAGGGCTTTGCCCATCGTCACGTCAGCGGTCATTGGTCCTCCTCCGTCTCCAGAGTGGCGAGGAACTCCGCTTTCTCGCGCAGCAGTGACTCTGGCGGATTCGCAAAGACATGGTCAAAGACCTCCGCGGGATGTGGTACAGACGCCGCGAGCAGCGTGCGGCGCATCTCACTCGTGCGTGCTTCGGCCTCCTCGTCGGTGGCGCGAGCGAAGGCGTCATCATAGGCGTCGCGCGAACGCAGCCGTGCGGCGCACTTGGCGATGGCGTCCTGCTGCCGCCACGGCTCCACATCAGCGTCGGTGCGATAGCGCGTGGGATCGTCGGAGGTGGTGTGCGCCTGGAGGCGATAGGAGAAGCTCTCGACCAGATACGGCCCCTCGCCACGGCGCGCCCGGTCGGCGGCGGCGCGAACGACGGCGTAGACGCTGAGCACGTCGGTGCCATCCACGCGCACGCCAGGGAAACCGTAACCAGCGGCGCGATCGGCGATGCGCCCGGCGACCTGCTGGCGCATCGGCACGGAGATAGCCCACTGATTGTTCTCGACGAGGAAGACGACGGGCGCATTGAAGACGCCGGCAAAGTTCATTGCCTCGTGCCAATCGCCGGTGGAGGTGGCGCCTTCGCCGGAGCTGACGAGCACGGCGGTCTTCTCGTCATCGAGCTTGCAGCCGATGGCGAAGCCGACGGCATGCGGCACCTGCGTGCCGACAGGGATGACGAACGGGCCGAAGCGGTAGTCATAGGGGTTCCACGCGCCGTGAGCGTGACCCCGGAAGATGGTGAGGATGGTGCCGGGGTCAATGCCGCGACAGATCGCCATCGCGAGGTCGCGGTAGTAGGGAAAGATCCAATCTGTCTGGGCCAGAGCCAGCGCGGCGCCGACCTGCGCGGCTTCGTGACCACCGTACGGCCCCCAGAGACCTAGCTCGCCCTGCCGCTGGAGATTGAGGCCCTCCTGATCTATACGGCGGCAGATGACCATCATCCGGTACAGCTCGCGCAGCGTCGCATCGGGAACGGCGGCCTGCCGCTCACCGTCTTCGGTGAGCACGCCGTTCTCGTCGAGCAAGGCGGCGATAGGGTCGGTGGCGCCATTGGGCGTGACAGGAGTGGCGCGCTCCGCTCCCCGACCGGGACGAGTGTCTATCGCATCAGCCATGAGATAATCCTCCGCGTGCATGGTGGCACAGCATGTGTGGCCGCAGTCTTGTTCTCTTATGCTACCACTTCCCCGCTATCTATGGGCTATGGGCGAGCGGAGGGATAGGGGGTGTGCCAGCACTCAGCTCCCGTGCGCGTATCGAGCGCGTAGAGCACACCCCGCCCACGTTTATCGAGGCGCACCAGCTAGACGGCGCCATCGAGGATGACCAGTGGGCGAAACGAAACGCTGGGGCTACTCTCCAGGGCCTGATGCCACAGGACTCCACCATCCTCGCTGCGGAGCGCATAGGCGCCGTCTGCGGTGAGGTAGAGGACATTGTCAGCAATGGTGGCAGGGTAGTGTCCCGGAGCGGCAAACGGGTGTCGCCAGCGCAGCGCGCCGAGCAGGCAGTGCAATCTGGTGCATACGCGGACCCTTATCTTCCGACCGTTGATAGTGCTATATGCTCGCTTGCCGCGCGGCCATAGTTGTTCGTGGCGCCGATGCTCCAAGGGGCAGCGAACCCAT
>DATGEP010000349.1:0-23870 GCA_035310125.1 Ktedonobacterales bacterium | reverse complement strand
TGGGCGCCACCAGACTGACCGTGATATCACACTGCACAGTGTCATCGTTCGTGACGCGAATGCTAAGGGCTTCCGCCTCGGATTCAAGCAACACCCGAGTGGGGGCGCTCACCTGCAAGCGCGGGTTCGCGCACGGCTGAGCTGAGGTCGACGCGACGCTCTTATCTTGCTGTCGCGCCTGCTGATCGAGCGTCTGAAAACTGTGGAGGGCCGTCCCGTTCACCGTCAGCGTTGCCGCAACGAGGACACCGACGCCGATGAGTACTCCCAAGATGGCAACGAGTTTTATTCGCATCTGATGAAACCCTTTCGATTGGCCCGTCCCTCTGCTGACCTACACGGTGGTCGTCTGCAGTGCTCCGCACGCTCGCGGATGGCATCTCGACGAGGGGATCGATGCCCGATGCCGCATTGGCCCACCGCCTGCCTGCAGATTGCCTTCGAGCTTCCCAGGTCATCCGTGCTGGTGGAGACAGGTACCCAGGTGAGCACTAGGTGAGCACCAGGTGCCATCAGCCGTCACGCGTGCTGGAGCGTGCGACCTGGATCGGGCCCAGGATCGTATCAGCTCGGATCACCAACGCGGTACTCCCATTACGGCAGAGCCAGCTTCCCGGCGTGGAGTGCGTCGGAACCATGATCGAATGTCTACTGCTTCTGGTCATCCCAGGCCACAGCAGTCGGTGCCTGGTCTGGATCGCCGTGGAGGCGGAGGTGCATGGTCAATGCCGGTGAGACCCGTGAGGCCGTTGCGGTCCTCTCCACCGCGTCTGGCTGATCTGACGGCGGCCACGGCAGGGAAAGCGTCCGGCCATCCACCGTGATGCGCACGTACTTAAGGTGCGCAAAGCGCGGGATTCTGCTCCAGAAGGTGGGGACCACGCACGTGACGTCTCGTTCAGTGGGACTGACCACGCGGACGGTGACGTCGTGCGGGTCAACTACGAAGTCTTTCCACGCGCGGATGGGCTCGCTGGTGTTTGGCCGCGTGACCGCCAGGCCTGCGCGGTCCGGCGGGTAGGCGGGTAGGCGGGTCACGCGACGGACGGGCTAGGCAGCGGCCCGTGAGGATCGGCTGGACGCGAAGATATGCGTGATCACGACCAGCAGGATCGCGCCAACGGCCGCGACGATGAGCTCACCGATCAGGCCATAATTGGCGCTGCCGAACAGGCCGAAATGGCTGACGAGAAAGTTGGCGGCGATCGCACCAATGACCCCGAACAGCAGATCACCGAGAAGGCCAAAGCCCGCACCGCGCATGGCACGTCCCGTCACGGCGGCGGCGATGGCGCCGACGATGAACTGGAGCACTAGGTCGCTCAACGTGAGGGTCACAGCGGCGAATACCACGAGTACCATAAGAACGCTCCTCAATCTTGCAAGCGTGCGAGCACACGAGCGTGTGGTGTCGCATGGGGGTACTGCACACGCGCAGCGCTCAGACGGTGACACCGCAGTGGGGCGCACGTGCAGGGGAGGCAGTACAGGGGAGGCAGTACAGGTCACAGCGTATGGGGACGGGACACACGCGATCCGTCACGGGCCGAGGGGACGCGCTCGGCCACGACGGCACGGCGTTCCGCGCCTTACAGGAACCGGGCGAGAGCGGAGGCATGAGAGCATGAACCTGCCACTGCGTCCCGCGGTTGCTCAGCAGCCACGGACACCGCGAGTCCTGTCAGGTCTCGTCGCAGCGTCGTCATACGTGTTCGTACGCGTCGTCATATACAGCCATGCGGACGACGCAACGTTGCACTCGAGAGACAACAAGCATTCTCCAATGCGCGGACACCGATAGACTGTCTGCCAGCCACAGTTCGCTGGTGGTCTGCGACCATCCTTCGGTCATGGCGCTTGGCCTGATGTGCCCTATCCGTAGTAGGAGCATAGCCCGGGGCGCGCTCAGGTACAAGCGAGCCTCTGGACAAAACCCTGGACAAGTTTCCGGTGGACATCCGGCGGGCGGGAAAGCCACCTCCATGGCGCAGTCAGGCAGGTGACTCGATTCCTACAGACGAAGAGGTACGCGAGATGCGACACGCCGACACGCCGACACGGCCTGAGTGAGACGTTGTCTATTTGACCGCTCGGAGGGAGGATGGCGCGCGTGAGCCCAGCGCCCAACAGGAGGCGCGCTGTAGGGCGAGCACGGCGGTGCATGCTCTTCCAACACGTCCCTTCAGCTGGACTCGTTCAGGGCGTCTCCTGGCCGAAGACGTTTCCGACATCGCTCTCCCAGACTGATGTCGGAAACGTCTTCGGCCCGAGACACACGTCGGTTGGGGATGGGTTGGCCACGAACGAAATGGATAAATCGCCATGTTCCTGCGGAACACCACCACGCATGAAATGGCGTATGGTAGGGATGTGTTGCGGCGATGGCCCCAATGGCAGAGAAAGTCTACCTTAGTGTTTCTCGTGATGCTGGTTGTCATGGTGAGCTTCGTGGTGTTGGTGCTGGGTTGGTGCCGTCTGCCTCGCGAGTGGGGTTGTCTGTACGTGATTGACAAGCGTCAGCGTATGCGACGTGGTGACGGCGACGCCGAGCGAGCCGGACGCGCTCGTCACCACGACGGAGCTCGCGTGCCCCGTGGAGGGATGGTGCATCTCCTGTCCCAAGACGAATCCGGAGAATGCTCCCGAACAATAGAAATGCCAGGATGACGCGGGCAGATTTGCTGCTGATGGAGGCACGTAACACGGTTATTCTTGCTCTCTCGTCCTCGCGCGAACGCGGACAGCATGTGTTGCCAATGGGACGCGGAATTCGGCAAGGCAGTCTGCCGTCTCGCCCCAGGGCGTGCTCTGGTTCGCCGTCTCACGACCCAGATCGTCGAGCATCATCTACCGACGCTTCTGCTCGCGGGCACGCTGCATCGCGGCGATCTGCCGCACTGCCAGGTCCAGCCGCTGCCGATTGAACCGGTCGGCGAACTGCTTTTCCCACTACTGGTCCAGTCTCATCGGGTGTCTCTCCTTCTTCGGTCTGCTCGGCCTCCCTCTTGTTGCCGCACGTGCTGTACGAGAGCGGTTCACACGAATGCGGTATCATGTGGTGCCAAACCACGGAACCATGTCCGCTGCACAAACTGGCAGGCCCACAACCAGTCCATCCGCGCCTGATAGTCTAAGTACGGCCACGCGAGCGCCGCGGCGCGCGTCGATCCCCCTCGGAGCGCGCGCGTGTTCTCAGCGCGGAACGCCGACCGTGCGGCGGTGGCGGCGGCGGGATCGCGCGTGTCGAACTCGTCCAGGATGTCTGCCCACAGCGTGTCTCGCCACCTGTGCGCTTCCCGCAACGTCATGTGAATCGCTTCGGCCTGCATCATCCAACAGCCTCCCCCACGGTCCCACGGCTCCGCCCTCTCCTCCAGCCGTATCACCACACGCTGACGATCGGAGCACCGTCCAGCCCGGAGACTCCTGGCGGCTAATACAGGATAATCGGCGTGCCGAGGAGGATCCACGGGTAGATCCACCGCATGGTCGCGAGCGGGACGTTGACGCAGCCGAGTGAGCCGCCGTTGAACGCCACTGGGTCGTAATGCGGTAGATTGCTGTACGGGCCGAACTGGCTGCGCCACCACGCGTCGTGCAGGAAGTACGTGCCACCGGACCGGGTGAAGCCGGTATTGTACTCGATGGCGTAATGGATAGGCGTCGGCGCGTACCACTCGGGCGAGCCGCGCGGGGCCTGCGAGACGAAGAGCGTCGGCGAGACGCGCAGCAACGCGACGTGATAGCCTGGCACCGATGGGTGCTCCGGACGGCCCGTCGTCACGTACGTCCAATAGACCAACTTACCGTTCTCGTAGAAGCGCGCCGTTTGTTCGGCTAGGGAGATGATCGCGACTCGGCCGGCTGTGACGTTGTAGTACTGCATCACCTGCAGATCGGTCTGGTGCGGCTGATTATGCGGGGTCGGATCGGTCCGGTCCTCGAGTTGCGCGCGCAGCCCCATGGTTAGCGAGGTGATCTCGAAGTCGGCGCTCTGGTACTGCTCGAAGGTGCGAGCCGCTCTGAGCTTGTTGGCGGCGTCGCCGATGCCGACGACGGGATCGGCGTACTCGGGCGCGATGGGATAGGCTTTGTGGTCTGCGGGATTGATGACGGTCTGGGTCTGCGCATAGTCGACCAAGCGCCTCAGAATGGTGAAGTCGTACCCGGCTTTCGCCTTGAGCAGCGGCAACGCTATGGCCTCGTTCTGCGTGGTGATGGTCTGCGCTAGCCTCAGATAATCGCTCAGCTGGCGGGCGGCCGCGAGCTGCGTTACGTCTTCGTCGTGTTGCTGTTGGAAGGAAGCGGCATCGGCGGCATCGCCGTACTGGCGCAACAGGTCAATGCTCGCCTGGAATACTTGACAGGCCTGCAGATCCGCTTGTGCCTGTTGTTGTACTGTCTGCTGGACCGTCCGCTCGATGCTGAGCAGTTGCGTGTAGAGCAGACGGTACGTCGTGGCAGCCTCCCAGTAGTTGGAGAAGAGGCCACCCGCGCCGCCCGTGACGCGCTGCTCTTGGGAGATGATCGGCCTCAGCAGGCGATCCGGAATGCTCAGATCGATGCGGGCGTGGGTCAGCTCATGGTCCAGCTGCGCCCTATTGGTATGCGCCTGCAGAGCCGCGGTGCCCAGCACCCCAATCGCGAGCACGATGGCGGCGAGCAGCAGGACCAGCATCGCCTTGCGCGCTCGCGTGATCCCGGTGCGAGACGCGACGCGAGTCGTGACGCGAGGGAACCACGTGCGCGTCAACAGGCGCCTGAGGATCCCCGCCTTGCGGGTGATCGCTGGGTGCCCCAGCTGGGTCTGGTGCTCATCCCCTCCACCGACCTCTGGCGGGCTCGTGCTCACATCGACCCTCCCATCATCTGGTCGGGCGGTGGCCCGATGGCGAGCAGAGTCGCATCGAGATCCAGATCGAGGTCGAGGTGAAGCGGCGACGGCCTGGGGTCCCACGCGTCAGGGGCCAGCTCTCGCTGGAGATGGGCAGACGCGCAAATGGAGTCCAGGTCGACGACGGCACGCAGATTGGGGCCGTTGCTCTGGGAGGCCCGCAGACGCCTCACAGTGGCGTACACGGCGCTTCCCTCAGCTGGTAGCCGGCACGCGACCTCGTAGATGGTCACGCCGCGGTATGGAGCCGCGGCTCGTCGTTGGGTCGCGCGGTCGGTGCGGCTGAGGGCGTCAGGAAGTTGCATGCATACCACCTTCCAACATATCACCTTCCACCTTCCCATCACCCGTCCTCACGGAGTGAAGAGGGGTTCGGCGTAGGTGTGGACGAAAGACGGTCAGGCGCGCCACGACCGCCGCGACCGCCGCGACCGCCGCGACCCCTCCAGGGGTCGTGACGACCACCAGTACTACCGAGCACTACCGCTCAGTTCTTCGGTCATGTAGTGGGCCGCTCTCGGCCCTACGGGACGCAGGCTGCACAGCCTGCGTCCCGTAGGGCGGCATTGAGGGTCCATTCGCATGGCTTTAGGCTTGTTGGTGCTGAGACGAGATCTCACGCGATAGCGCTGGTCAACACCCTTGCGCGAGCGCTCATCAGGTAGTGCGTTGGGGTGCTTGCGCGGTGCCCGCTGACTAGCGCCGCTCGCTTCGCCCCGTGCGCCGGTGCATCCTATTGAGCACGATCCCGCTCGCTCCGCCTCCGGCTAGCAGGACACTCACGGTGAGGAGGATCGCCAACCAGAGCGGAAAGCCCGACGACCCCGACTGCCCGTTTGCGGCGCTGGAGGTGTTCACACTACCACCGACGCTCCCGCCCGTGTTGCCGTACGGTGCGCCTGCGGTCACAGGGCCTGAGGACTGACCCCCGCCGCCGTTGCCGGGGAAGGCGGTCGGAGTCGGGCCGCCGTTGCCAGGGGTGGCGGTCGGGGTCGGGGACGATGCCCTGCACGCGGGTACTGTAATAGTATCCGTGTCCAATGTCACCGCGCCATTGCGGGCCAACACACGGCCGTCGACCGTCACCCCGGTGGTGACGGTGATAGAGGTCAAGGCCAAGATGTCGCCCCTGAAGGTCGAGCTCGTCCCCAGCGTCGCGGAACTGGTGACCTGCCAATACACATGGCAGGACTGGGCAGCGTTGATAAGGGCCACCCGACTCGACGATCCGGTGACGAGGTCGGACGAGGCCTGGAAGATCCAGACGGCATTGGGGTCACCCTGGGCGTCGAGCGTCAGCGTCGTGGTGAGGTTGGCGGTCGCGGCATGCCCGAACCCGTAGATGCCAGGAATCAGCTTTTGCCCGTTGAGTGCCTTGTCCGTCGTGCCGAAATTCTTCGTCTGTGGTCCTCGTCCGGCGGCGTCGACATACGCGGTGGTCAAGGAGGACTGGGCGCTGGCTGCAACAGCGTCGGTCTTGTGGATCGTCCCGTGCACGATTCCTGGGCCGCCGCCAGTGCAAGGGGCTGGCAGTCCAGTACATGACGTGCCAGGACTCACCCCCAGATCCCCGGTCACCACGGTCGGGCCGGTGTTGGTGACCGCAGTGCCGGCGAGCACGGCGAAAGGCTCAGCGGTCCCAAGAGACACAGGCTTGGGGGAGGAGAAGCTCGCCGCATGCGCCGCTGCTGCGAACAGCACCACCAGCACCAGCAAAGCTGCTGAAAAGAATGCCGTCAGCTTGAGGGTTAGCGCGCGGGCAACTCGGCTCGCGGACGGAGTTTCCATGGTCACTTTCTCCTGTCTCATCAACGCTTGAGTGTGTTGAACTAGTCGCCAGCACCGGTTGCTAGCGCGAAGTATTGGTCAACAACCCCCGACTAAAGCCGGAAGTTTGCGCCTCACCCGTGCGCGTGGACGCCTGCGTCGCGGAGAGCCCCTCGCCGGAGCAATTTCCTCCAGTTGCCCGTCCGGCGCGGCACTCTCGAACAGTGCTCAAAGCGTCAAAGTCCACCTACTTAGGCTCGCGCGCGTCTGCCACTCACGAGGCGCAGCAGCTAGAGCAAGATGGCTGCCCCCCAGGAAGGCGAGGATGAACGAGCCAACGATGCCGATCGTGTCGCTGAGGACGGGAGCGGGGTTGACGGCCGAGTGCGTCGGCTCGCTCGATAGCATGTGATGTCTCCTTGTGCGTTACGTGTGCGGCCAGCTCGTGTGCGCTCCGACCACCGGCCACTGCCACCGGCCACGCCACCTGGCTGCCGGCACCTCTAGCCTACCAGGCACCGCTGAGGGCGCGCTGAGGGCGCGCTGAGGGCAGACTGAGGAGACAATGAAGTGTCGGTGAGAGTGTGGTGTACCCTGTCTGCCAAAAGGCCCCACACTGAAGGGCGGGGGATGCATGGCTCTGTGTGCACTATGTTAGACGGTGCACGCGCTGCTGCACTCGCCTTGGGGCAGCATGACGTCGGGCTTGACTCGTAGCAGCCCACGGGTCAAGCCGTGGGGAGATATCACATGCCACCAGCCTCGGATTCGCCGCCGTCCTCGTCGTCAGGGCGCGGGGCCGCGAGCAACGCCCGCACAGCACGAGACAAGCCCCGCCACCCCCGAAAGCGACGGGGCGCATCGAGCAACTCCACGCCTGCGACCTCACCGTGCTCGAGTTGTCCCTGCCGGTCCACTACGATCCGGAGCACGATGGTGACATAGCGCGCCATGGAGAGCCGCTCCACCTTGACTCTTGACGGCATACGGTCCCCCCTTGAGGTTGTGTGGGTTCTCCCACGTGTAGTCTCATGGGAAGTGTAGACGCACGCGCTGAGAGCGCGGTGATGCACGGATGAGGGGGCCAGGGCGGCCGCCGTGCCCGTCCTGGCCGTCCTGGCCGTCCTTTGGCCAGCAGAGCCTGAGCTGAGCGCGAGGCCTCGGCTGCACGAGCGGACATGCAGGGACATGCACGGATGTGGGGGGGTCAGGAGACCCCTGCGGGGTCACATCGTATCTGCTCGTAGAGGGCCGCGGTCGCTGGCTCAGGAGCAGCAGCAAACTCGGCGTACAGGAGGTCGGTGCAGACGCGATACTGGCGCAGCGCCTGTGCACGCTCCCCCAGGTGCACATGGCACCGCATCACGAGGCGGTGCGCATCCTCCCGGCAGGGATCGCTGGCGAGCAAACGACCGCAGCAGTCGAGACACGCGTCGTACTGGTGCCTGGCATAGTACTGATCGGCCAGGCGCGCGAGGAGGGTCAGATGGGAGGCCCGCAGCCGCTCACGCTCCATGAGGACATGTAGGTCAGGGCCGCTCCACAGGTCGCCGCGATAGAGCTGCACCGCTCGCTGGTAGGCAGTCAAGGCAGCGGGGAGGTCGTCGGCAGTGCGGTGCCGATCGCCTTGGCTGACGAGCGCCTCATAGCACGCGAGATCGACGCCTATGCCCGCCGCGACGTTCAACCAGGAATACCCATCGGCGTACTCAATCGGGGGTGCGCCGCCCAGCGCACCGCCCAGTTGCTTGTGCAGACTATAGACCAGGCTGTTCAGCGACTGACGCGCCAGTACGGGATCGGTGTCGGGCCAGAGGCCAGCGAGCAAGGTGTCGCGGGGGACGCGCACGTCGTAGCGGAGCGCGAGGAGCCCCAGGAGGGTCTCCGCCTTGCCCCCGCTCAGTCCGGCAAGGGGCTGACCGGCCTGGAGCACGCGAAAGCTGCCCAGCACGCAGATGAAGAGGGGCCAGCTCGACTGGTCTATCCCCCGCGGAGGTGTCTGCGCCAGCTGCGTCGTCATGATGGCCTCCTCGATGGGGGTGCTCTGGAGCCACCTCCTGGTCATGCTGGTGGTCAGTGGGGTCAGTGGTCGAAACGTGTTACATCACCTGACATCCTAGACGATGCGCACCTGCGCTCACGAGCACCGCCGCACGCACCGCCGCCCTTAGGGCATCGGTGTCGAACGTCTTGAGCACCACGGGGATGTTGTGCGCGGCGAGCGCCGGTGCATGGATGGCAAGATAGGCGCTGGAGCAGGCAGTTGGAGTGCAGACGACCACCGGCGGCACGTCCACCTCCGGGTCGTCCCAGGCCGTTTCAAGCACCTGCGTGCCCACCTGTCCAGTGCCCAGCAGCACATCGAGCAGCAGCACATCGAGCAGCAGCACATCGTAGGGGTGTATATCGCCGGTCTCGCCCCAATCCGCATGTCTTCGCAGCCGCTCCAGGCAGGCGTTGCCGTCGCGAACGATATCCACGACGAAGCCGTCATCAAGACGCAGGACCAGGGAGAGCGCCACTGTCGTATCGAGATCATCCTCCAGGATGAGCACGCGCATGGGGTGCTGACCCCACATCGGGAGGAACTCGGCAGTCCGACGCGTGGCAGTCAGCGGTGCGGTGACGCGTTTCCCAGTAGTCGTGGCTCGTTTCATGGCAGTTCCCGTTCGCATTCCACAGCCGCATTCTACTCACTACTCGTTTACCCGCATTCTTGGGCACTGGAGAGCGCGTGTCTCTCCCGGCAGCTACGGCACACTTGCTCACACGACCCTGCCCACCGTATCAGCATAACCTGGGGCTCGCCCCTCCTCAAGCAACACCCTGGACAAAACTCTGGACAATTCATGCGCCTGCCTGCCTGGACCTTGACCAGGGAAGTGGACGAGATGCACGATACGCTGCAAGACACTCCATACGTGGCAGCCTACGTGGCAGCTGACGGATCTGCGGCCAGACGGCGAGACCTGATGAGGCGCACACGAGATCGCAGGAGGATCGAGGATACATGCCGACCGAGATAAACGTGTCGCCACCGGGCATGATGATCAGTCAGGGCCGTACGTTTGTGTACGTTTGTCGTGACCGATGAGCATGGCGAGATACACGCACAAACGGGCCAGGGCCTCTTTGCCATCGACACGCGCGCCGACTTCACCGATCTCTTCGAAGGGAAATCCAAGCGCTTGCTCCAGCGCGGACGCATGCGCACGACGTGGAACGAAAGCAGGGAGACACAACGGAACGTACCGAGCAAACATACCTGACGGTGCCAGAGATGGCGGCGCGGTTGGGCGTAGGGCTGGACCCGGACGCCGCGGGACCGGCTGCGCTGCCACAAGGTGTCGATGATCCGTATGGGGCGCGGTGGGACGATGCGCGTGCGGCGCGACGTCTGTGAGACGTGGCTGCTCCGCGTGGAGCAAGAGGGAATTGAAGCAAGCAAATGAGCGACCACATGCTGAAGGGGGCGAGCGGGAAACGGGAGTGGCTGGCGAGGCTCCCGACAGACCAGCAGCGCAGGGCCTATTGGAAGCTGCTGGGCGACACCCAGTTTGAAGTGCGCCTTGACGGGTTGATTGCAGCGATGGAGCAGGTCATCGCGGCGTGGCCCGCTGAGAACACTGAGGACACGTATGACGGCAAGGTCGTGGGGACAGTGTCGCCTGGGCAGCGAGCGCGATGGGATGAGCGTTTTGGTGTGCAGTTGGCCGACGTGCGGCGGCTCTGGAGGCAGATTGACTACCAGATGACGAGCGGCAAGGAGTTTGCGGGGACTGTCGTTGATGCCTCGGTACTGGAAACAGCGCAGCGGCCGTGAGCGAGCCGCTTGACGTGTGGATGGGACAGCGTGGATGGGACAGCGTGGATGGGACAGCGGCAACCAAAATGACCGACCAGACCACACCAGTTGGAAGAATCACGGTTGAGCGGTAGAAGTCAATACGTGGCTCCTGCATCGTATACCAACGCCCCAAGTCGGAAGTCCGGCTGTCCCATCGACAAGGGTGGGGCCGGAGTGGTGCGAGCGCGGCGGAGCAATCTCGCGTCGATGCTCGCTGATGCACACCGTGCACAAGCGTCCCATCCCGTTACCCACTTTCGTCAGGTGGCGGGCCGTGCCCGTGCCGCCGCATCCACTCGTCCACGTACTCGTACTCGGTGTGGTGGCGCACGTGGCGCGGTGGGCGCTTGCGTGCCGCGCTACCATGCCCACCCTCAGCCGCGCGAGTCTCCTCCCACGGATTGCGCAACGAGTTGTTGCTACAATAGGGTAGAGAACGAGAGAGAAAGGTGAGACGCACCGCCGATGGCGACGCGGCAGACCAGCGAGCATGGAGGATGAGGCAGAGGTAGAATTCACCACTGGGCGTTCACCTGCCGGCTTCCTCATGCCCCCTAGTAGTTTTGTCTCGCCACCATCGCTAGCCCTCCGTCTTTTCTCCTGGTCACGTCGTCCTGCCAGCCTGCCGCATACTGGCATCGTCATCGTTCCAGCTCGCGACGCGGCGCGCCGACTGGGCAGTCACCGAATACGTGAAGGAACCGCCAGGAGGTTGACGCTTGCGTTGGGGCAGCGGTCGCGGTAGGCTATGTCTACTTATCGCTGGCTTCCACTATCACGAGGTATCACGAGGAGATCGAAGCATGATCGAAGCGTCCACCGTGCATGAGACCGCTGCCACGTTGGCGGAACAGCTTGTCGCCGACCGCCGCCACTTCCACCGCAATCCTGAGCTTGGCTTTCAGGAGCACGATACCGCCGCGTACGTGGCGGAGCGCCTGACCAGGCTGGGCGTCGAGATACAGACGGGCATCGCGGGAACCGGCGTGGTGGGACTGATTCGCGGGACCGCCGAGGGACGCTGTGTGCTGCTGCGCGCCGATATGGACGCGCTGCCCATTCTCGAAGAAACGGGGGCTGAGTATGCCTCGCAGCGATCTGGCGCGATGCACGCCTGCGGACACGACGGCCACACCGCCATTCTACTGGGGGTCGCGGAGGTGCTGATGCAGCGGCGGGACGCGCTCCGTGGGACGGTGAAGCTGGTGTTCCAGCCGGCGGAAGAGGGTCCCGGCGGTGCGAAACCGATGATCGAGGCGGGGGTGATGGGAAATCCGCATGTAGACGCCTGCTTTGGTCTGCACCTCTCCAACGATCATGATGTGGGAACGCTCGTCGTGCAGGGCGGCCCGCTCCAGGCGAGCGCGGATGAGTTTGACATTATTGTGGACGGCGTAGGAGGGCATGGCGCCGCGCCCCAGCAGACGGTAGATCCGATTGCCGTCGGCGCGGCCATCATCGGCGAGCTTCAGCGCATCGTCAGCCGCGAGATTGACCCGCTGGATGCCGCTGTGATTACCGTTGGCGCGTTTCATGGCGGGACGAAGCATAATATCATTCCGCGCCGCGCTGAGATGCAAGGGACCGTCCGCGCCCTCACACCGGAGACGCGCGAGCTGCTGCTACGGCGAATCGGCGAGGTGGCTACGCATGTGGCCGAGGCCGCGCACGCCACCGCCGACGTGCGCATCAAGCGGCTCTATCCGGTGACCACCAATAACGACGAGATGGCCGCGTTCGCACGCACCGTCGCGGAGACGGTTGTGCCGCCCGACTCCGTCGTCACGACGCGGCCCATCATGGGGGCTGAGGATATGAGCTTCTTCCTCAATGCCGCGCCCGGCTGCTACATCTTCCTGGGGTCGGGCAACCACGAGCGCCATCTGGATGCGCCCCACCATAGCTCGCTCTTCGACTTTGACGAGGCGTGTCTGCCGCTGGGTGTGGAGCTGCTGTCAGGGCTTGCGCTCGCCTATCTCAAGTAGCGTCGCAGCCGACGGGCCGCCCGCGATGCGGCATATGTGCAGGGTTCCCTCGCGGCCAGTCCGCGCTGGATAGTCTGTGGCGAGCGCCGCCCGTAGCGCTGGCAGCGCGTCCTCGCGTACGAGAATCAGCGCGCTGCCGCCGAAGCCCGCGCCCATCAGCCGCGCGCCCAACACGCCCGGCACGCCCGATGCGATCTCCACCGTTGCGTCCAGCTCGGGGCAGCTTACCTCGTAGTCGTCGCGCAGACTCGCGTGCGAGGCATAGAGAAGCGTTCCCAGCGTGTCCGCATCGCCCGTTCGCAGCGCCGCCACCGCCGCGAGCACCCGCGCATTCTCACTCACGACATGGCGTGCCCGGCGCCGCAGCACATCTGGCAGCGCACCCGCATATCGCCGCAGATCCTCCGGCGTGATGTCGCGCAGCGAGGATACCGTCCGCGCGGCATCCGTCGCGGCGATGGCGCGGGCCAGCCGGGACGCGGCTTTTTCGCACTGGCTGCGCCGCTCGTTATAGCCGCTGTTCGCCAGCGAATGCGGCACGCCAGTGTCAAAGACGGCCAGCACGATTCCTGGCAGCCGCACGGGAACATATTGATATGCCAGCGAGCGGCAGTCCAGCAGGATCGCGTGCCCCCGCCGGCCGAGGCACGACGCCGCTTGATCCATGATGCCCGCGCGCACGCCCACATGTATGTTATCAACGCGCTGGCAGAGCCGCGCCGTCTCCAGCGGCGGCAGGCGCGGCCCGCCGAGCGCGGCGGCAAAGGTGGCTAGCGCCACCTCCAGCGCCGCCGACGAGCTCATACCGCCGCCGACGGGGACGTTCCCCGCAATGGCGGCGGCAAAGGGCGGCGTCACGGGCGCGCCGGTAAGCGCGGCTAGCTGTATCGCGATCCCACGGACGTAGCGCGACCAGAGCGAGCCGCGCAGACGCGGGCCAAGCTCGATCAGCTCCAGAGGGTCAGCGGGAAAGGAGGTTTGCCGGTGGTGGTGCAGTGAATAGCAGCACGACTGTGTACCGGCGATGGCGCGCCCGGCGACGGCAATGACACGATCAATCGCGACCGGAAGGACGAAGCCATCGTTGTAGTCGGTATGCTCGCCAATGAGGTTGGCGCGGCCAGGCGCCCAGGCGACGGTGATCGGCTCGCTCGTGTCAGGGTTCGCGAAATGGCGGCAATATTCATCCACCGCGCGGCGTCCCGGCGCGGGTAAATGCGCGTAGCGCGTATGCGGCAGCCGGTGCGTGTTCGTCATAGGTTGCCCTCTGCCGTAATGAGCGCGCGTAGCTCAGCGGCTTTCTCCTCCGGCAGCGAGTCGTTCATCCAGAAGCCCCAGGCCATCTCGCTGCTGGCCGCGAACTTCAGCTTGCCCGGCGCCCGTCCTACGGGGAGCATCTCCAGATGGACGTGAAAGAGCGGGCTGGCATGCTGGTGTATCGCCAGCATGTAGGGCATAGGCGCCTTGAACGCGCGGTTGTAGGCCCGCACGAGCCATAACAGATCGGTTGCCAGCTCCTCCGTCTCTGGGCCGTCACCCGCGATGCCATCAATGGTGGGGATGTGCCGGCGGGGAGTGATGCGCACCTGATAGGGATAGTGCGCGTAGGCGGGCACGAAGCCTACCCAGCCTTCGCCAGCGAAGACCACTCGCGAGCTGTGTTCCTCCGTGCGCAGCTCCGCACAGAATGGACAGGCGCGTCCTTCGCTCTCCGCGCGCGCGACGGCGCGCAGCTCGCGCGCCAGGTAGTCCGGCACCACGGAGAGGGCGTAGGTCTGGCCGTGAGGATGTCGCTGTGTCTGACCAATGGCCTCGCCGCTCGTCTCCCAGGTCATGATGGCGGGATAGCGTGACGCGAGCTGAGTGTATACCTGCCGCCAGAGGCCAATCACGCGCACCACTTCGGGCACGGTCAATTCGGCGAAGGTGCGGTCGTGGTCGGGGCTGTAGATGAGGATGTGGCTCTCACCGAGTGGCGGCTGGAACGCGGGGAAGTCGTTCGGGCGAATCCAGGCAAGCGCATCGGGCGGGACGCGCCCCGTGGTTAGGTCGGCGCAAAAGGGACATTCCGCCGTTAGCTCGCGCCGGCGCATACGGACGGGCGAAAACCCCGTCCATTCATCGAGAAAGGGATTCCAGACGAGCCGCGTCTCTTCGCCGCTCGTCGCCTCGTCCGTATCAGCGCTCGCCGCCCCGTTCACCTCGCCCTCACCGGCGCTCATGTCACATTCTCCTATGGCATGGGATGCCGGTGCGCCGCCGAGTAGCGACCTGTCGCGAAGTATTCGAGCTGCCGCTCGATATCGGTCAGTAGCCCGCTCGCCCCCAGGCGGAACAGCGCGGGCCGCAGCCACGGATCGCCCAGCTCTTCCTTCATGAGCATGAGCCAGTCGAGCGACTGCTTTGCCGTGCGGATGCCGCCCGCCGGCTTGAAGCCCACCCGATAGCCGGTCCGCTCGCAGTAATCGCGAATGGCGCGCACCATGACGAGGCCCACCGGCAGCGTGGCATTGACGCTTTCCTTGCCGGTGGAGGTCTTGATGAAATCGGCGCCGGCCATCATGCAGACCTGACTTGCGCGGGCGACGTTGCGCAGGGTTCCCAGCTCGCCGGTCGCCAGGATCGTCTTCATGTGCGCCTCACCGCAGACTTCGCGAAACGCGCGCACTTCCTCGTAAAGCGCCTGCCAGTTTCCCGTCAGCACATGGGCACGCGAGATGACGATATCAATCTCGCTGGCTCCCGCCGCCACAGACGCGCGAATCTCATCCAGCTTCTGCGGCAGAGCGTTCTGCGCGGCGGGGAAGCCCGTAGACACAGCGGCCACAGGAATCCCCGATCCCGCCAGCGCCGCTACGGCCACCGGCACGAGATTGTGGTAGACGCAGACGGCGCCGGTGTGAAGATCGAGGTGGGCCACGCCCAGTCGCTCCAGCAGATCGACGCGAACGGGTGAGCGGGCTTTGGCGCAGAGGCGGCGCACGTTGCCGGGTGTGTCGTCGCCGGCCAGCGTCGTCAGGTCAATGCACGTGATGGCACGCAGCAGCCACGCTGCCTGCCACTCCTTCTTCACCGTTCGCCGCGCGGGCAGCGTGGCTGCGCGGCGCTCAATGGCGCTGCGATTCGCCTGGGCGCCGACGACGAACGCCAGATCCAGCGGCGTGCCCGGGTTGCGGACGGACGCCGCATGTGTGCCACGGCGCGCATCCGCTTGTGGCTCCATCACTATTGCCATTGATCAGGTCCTCTCTCGCTGCGTAGTCACTCCGCCGCACACTCTCTACTTCATAGAATACATCACCAGAGAAACGTCACAGCATCACCCGTAGGGGTGTCAGGATGATCTCGCTGGCCTTCACATAGGGCGGACGCCGCACCCAATCCGTCAGCGTCAGCTCGAACGCATTCGTCCTATCCACAGCGAAGATATCTTCCATCTGGCGGCCGATCTCGCGGCTGTAGACCTCTAGATTGATCTCGAAATTTCCGACCGAGCTGAGGCGGTCCAGGTTCGCGGTGCCAATGGTGGACCATTCGCCGTCAATGGTGCAGGTCTTCGCGTGGATCATCGCTTTACGATAGCCAAAGATGCGGATGCCGGCCTCCAGGCATTCGGAGAAATAGGCACGAGACGCCCAATCCGCCACGATGTGGTTTGAGGTCCACGGCACGAGCACCTGTACATCTACCCCGCGCTGGGCCGCCGCCTTGAGCGCGCCGAGCAGGATATGATCGGGCACGAAGTAGGCGTTGGTGAGCAGGATACGCTGTTGCGCCCGGTCAATCGCCTGAATGTACATGTCGCGGATGGGGAACGTCAACCGGATAGCGTCGTTGCCGCGCACACCAATCAGCGGGTCGAAGCGGCGCGCGTAGTGCCGCTCTATACGTTCGGCTTTGGGGCGATGCTGGTTCCAGAAGTCCACGAAGGACTGCGCCAGCTCAGCCGCCGCCGGCCCGCGAACGCGCAGGTGCGTATCGCGCCACTCGGTGGCATAAAGGCTGCCGAGATTGTAGCCGCCGATGAAGCCAATCTTGCCGTCTACCACCAGCAGTTTGCGGTGATCCAGCGCATAGCGGCGCGGATCGAAGATATGCCACAGGTGCCGGATTCCCCGGAATGGCATCGTATGGATCGCGGCGGGAAAGTTCTTGAAGGAGCGCGGAACAACGAGATTGCCAAACGAATCGTAGATCGCGTAGACCGCGACACCTTCGGCTGCCTTGCGAGCCAGGCGCTCTTTGAACTCCTCGCCGACCGCGTCGCCCTTCCAGATGAAGGTTTCGAGATAGATGCTCTCCTCGGCGTATTCAATCGCGGCGATCATGGCGTCGTACAGGTCGCGGCCATAGGTGTATAGCCGCAGGTGGCTCTCGCCCACGCTCACGTCCGTGTATTGCTCGTGCGGAAACCCCCGCAGCGGCTTGCGGCCTCTTCGTCGTGCCGCCACTACGAAGGAGAGCACGGCGATGGTAAATGCCTGGATTGCCACTAGCGTGGCGAGAACGACTCCCGCTGCCCGCAGCACCGGCGCGCGCCGCCATCTGATCGCAAGCCGGACGGCCTTTATTCTGGTCCACACCTTGCGAGGCTTCATCTGCTACTCCCCAGGCCCATGGCCGTGCTCACCAATGCACTCCAACTCGCGTGCGGGTATCCCGCCAATACTGGCGAGCGAGAACGGTACAGGGTAACGGTATTTCCTGAGGAAATGCGTGTTGGTTTGGGTATACCATGTGGCGCGGTGGGCTGTCGCGCCATGATGTGTCGCGTGTCATCGCCAGCCGTCCCATTTCTCAGTCTATTTTTATCACGTGGGCGTATACTGCATAGCACGAAACACAATGTGGGGGAATAGCAGGGGAGCGAGCATATGGATATGACGGCACCTACAATCCCACGGACCGCCTCGCCCGCGGGGGCGATGCTCCCAGTCGAGGTGGTGCGCCGCGAGCTGGCCGCGCGGGATGTTATCACCCTCTGGCTCGCCGGGCCGGGTACGATGGAGGCTCCGACTGGCTACGTTCCTGGCCAGTTCATTACGCTGGCGCTGCCCAACGGCCGCGAGACGCTGTACCGATCGTACTCGCTCTGCGGGAGTGGGCGCGGTGATCGCCCATGGGAAATCACTGTCAAGCGCCAGCATGCCGGACTCGTCTCCAGTTTTCTGTATGAGCGTGCCGCCACGGGCGACATCCTCTATGCCAGCGTGCCGCGCGGCTCTTTTGTGCTCCCGCGGCCCATCACCGGCGGCATGCCACTGGTCTTTGTGGCCGCTGGCAGCGGCATCGCGCCGATCTATGGCATGCTCCGCGCGCTCGCGCTGCTGCCCTCGCCGGCGCGTCCGCGTGTTCAGCTGCACTACGCCTCCAACAGTCGCGAGGAGATCATCTATGGCCGCGAGCTTGCCGCGCTCGATTTAGATCGCGAATGGCTCGTTCAGTGGCACTATCTCGCTTCCAGCGGCGCGCGCCTCACGCCCGATGCCGTCCTCGCGCGCGCGGGCAAGCTTGCCCGCGCCGCGCACTGGTACATCTGCGGTCCCGATGCCCTCAAACGTGCTATGCAGGGTGTGCTGGGGCGCGAGGGCGTGGCAGCCGCGCAGGTGCATGTCGAGACGTTCGGTGGCGGCCAGAGTAGCCGCTCCGGTGTCTACTCGCTACCCATGCCAGCCACTGCCAGCGTTCCCGCCGTCTCTCGGGTGCGTATTGCGGCAAGCGGCGCCATGCTCGATGCCCGTGCGAACGAGACGCTGCTGGAGACGTTGGAGCGCCACGGCTATGCGCCTCCCTTCACCTGCCGTGCCGGCGTCTGTGGAGATTGCCGCCTCAAGCTGCTGGCCGGGCGGGTCGGTGGTCTTAGTGGCGAAGGTCTTTCCGAGGAGGAGCGCGCCGCCGGGTATGTGCTGAGTTGCATTGCACGCCCGCTCGGCGATGTGACGCTCGCCAGCGTGGATTCCGCGCCGGGCGCGGCTCCCACACCCGCCGCTCGCGCAAGTGGCTCCCACTCTTTCGCGAAGGCCGCGCTACGGGTCACTCTGGCGGCGGCTTCCGTTGCCGTCTTTGCTGGTGCGCTCCATCTGACGACCGCTCCGTCCGCCACCGCCAGTGGCGCTGGATCGCTGACGGTTCCACCCCCGGCGCAGCAGACCGTCCAGCCAGGATCACACAGCGGCAAAGGCAGCGGCGGCATCACCACCAATCCAGGCGCCAGCTTTCCGAACACGACTTCGGGAGTCTCCTGAGATGGCGTCTGGGCGTCCGTCCGCGAGCCTCGCGCTGGTTACGCGCGCCGCCCGCATGATGGCGACGGATGTGAGCGTTCAGCTCGCCGTCACTCCAGCCGAGGAAGTGGACGCCGCCCTTGCCGCCGATGCCTGCATGTCGTGGCTGGCGGAGGTGGATGCCCACCTCTCGCGCTTTCGCGCGGAGAGCGAGCTATGCCGGCTCAACGCCGCGAGTGGACGCTGGTTTACCGCGTCGGTGCTGCTGTACGAGGCCGTCGTGTGCGCCATCCATGCCGCTGAGACCAGTGGCGGCCTGTTCGATCCTACGCTTCTGCCGCTGCTCGAAGCCGCCGGCTACGACCGCGACTTCGCGCTCATCGCGCACCGCGAAACGCACCCTGTTCCGTCTGGCCAAGCGTTATCTTCCCCTGGTGGAGACCTGGCGGAGGACGCGGAACCGGCTCCGACTGGGCTTGCCGCCTGGCGCGAGATCGAGTGTGATGCCGCGAGCCGGCGCATCCGGCTACCGCGCGGCGCACGGATGGACCTTGGGGGTATCGCCAAAGGCTGGGCGGCGGATGTCGCGCTGGAGCGCTTTTGCGGGCCGTTCGCCAACGCGCTCGTCAATGTGGGTGGCGACCTGCGCCTGCGCGGCGGACCCGCGGAGAACGAGGCGTGGTCCATTGGTATTCGCGACCCGCGCCGGGAGCCGCTGGAGAGCGGTGTGGTCGCGCCGGATGCCTATGCCGCACTCGTGACCATCAGCCGGGGGGGATTGGCGACCTCCGGAGCGGTGCGGCGTTGGTGGCTGTGTAACGGCGAACGGCGTCATCATTTGCTCGATCCGCGTACTGGCCGGCCTGTTCCGCTCTGGCTTGACGAAGATGACGACGTGGCGCCCGAAGATGGGGGACAGCCGCTCGTGGCGACGGCCACCGCGCTTGCGCCGACCGCCGCACGCGCCGAAGTTGCCGCAAAAGTCGCGTTGCTGCGCGGTTATCCCGCCGCACTGCGCGCGGTCGAGGACGCCTGGGCGCGCGCCGGGAGTGTGGCTCGTGACGGTGACTGCGATACTGGCGTCGCGCTCGCGCTGGCGTTGGGGAGCGGTGACGTGGTGATCTCTACCAATATGGCGGAGTATCTCGCCACATGGGGCACGGCGGGCGCGCCATTGTCAACAACTGTGTACAATGACCGCGACAACAGAGAGTGATGCACCTGGGCGCGCTGCTGGTGACGTTCTTTTTGATCGCCTCAGGTTCTTATTGCAGGGGAGGCTGGCGCTATGAATATCCTGTTCGTGGGCGGAACGGCGCACACGCTGGCCGCCGCCGCACAATCTACCGCCAGCCCGGCGCTGTGGTACATCACGCGCGCCGCCGCCGTCTCCGCGTATCTTCTGCTGACGCTCACCGTTGCGCTCGGCATCTTGCGTAGCCTCGCGCGCGATCTCACCATCCGCGCCGGTTGGACGCTCGACGAGATCCACCAATTTCTCGCTCTCCTGACTGGAGCATTCGTGCTACTACACCTTGGCACACTCGTGCTCGATCCGTACATTCCTTTTAGTCTCGCCAACCTCATCATTCCCGTCGCGCAGCCCTATCGCTCATTTGCTACCGATCTCGGTGTCCTCGCGTTGTACACGCTGGCCGTCGTGCTGGTCAGCTCCTGGCTGCGCCGTCGCATGTCGTACCGCGTGTGGCGCGGCGTGCATTATGCGAGCTTTATCACGTTTTTCCTCGTCACGCTGCACGGTCTGCTGGCGGGCGCCGATGCCGCCGCGCCGTGGATGCATGCGATCTACATCGGGTCCGCCGCCGCGGTTGTCTTCCTCGTCTTTTTTCGCATCCTTGCCCCCGCTGGCGACAAGGATGCCTCTTCGGGGCAGACCGCGAAGTGACGTTTGCGCGAATACCCCGGCGTATTCACGCTCCGTCTCGCGGTGACGCTGCTACTTACGAATTGACGCTAAACTGCCAGAGGCCGGTGCGCCAGGACGCGGGAGATTTATCGGTGTAGGCACCCGCGAACCATATGGTGGTGGGGGTAGACGCGGCGGAATCGAGGAGGCACATGCTTGAATAGTCGCCCCATGGACCGGCAAAGAACGGTTTGCTTCCGCGCTGAATGAGCTGCGCCTTCCCATTCGCGTCCAAAGTATTCTTGGGATCGGCTTTCTTGCGACTGCCTAACACGATGCTCGGCCCCATCGTCGCGGAGGCGGCCCCTGTGGCGAGCACGACATTGCCCACGCTATCCGCGACGATTGATGGGTAGAACGTATATCCGCCGGCAAATCCGAAGACGCCCGCTTGCAGTATGCCCACATGCGCTGTCACGGATTGAGAGCCCGCGCCCTGGCTATTAGCGGCAGGTCCAAGATCAAGCCAGTATACGGCAGACCGTGTCACGCTTTCACCGGACCAGTTGACCGCGGTGGTAAAGGCCGCGTAGAGGTGTCCTCCGGCGAAATAGACGCTTTCAATACGTGCGTCCCCAACCGTAAGCCGGAATGCGGTACCTGGCTGGCTGGCGGCTGGCGGCTCGGCGTAGGGGTATGGCAAATTCACGGATGCACGCGCAAGCGCGATAGTCTGCGTACCGTTTGCAGAGATGGGCAGACGGACAACACCCCACACATTCACGCGTTGTGAGATGGCCCCTTTGTCTACGTAGCCGGCATCATTGCTGACGAGCCACTCTGTTGTCGTGGCGCCCGTCTCCACCGCTGGCGATAGCGAATAGACCGGCCGGTGGTTGTCTCGCTGGAACCCTGTCCATTGGAACAGCGCGGCGGTGCGCCCTGCGCTGACCGCGGACTTAGGCATATCCCAGAGAACGGTGCCTTCGAACGCACCGTTGACACCGCAGGCAAAAATGCTGGCGGTGAGATAGTACGAGGTTGTATTGCTGCCAATCTGCGGAAAGTCTCCCCAGGTGCATGCCGCATACGCTGCGATCTCTTCAGGGAGCTGGTACACATGCCAGGAGGCGAGCGGAGATGTGCCTTGACTGATGGCGAGATCCAGGTAGCTTGCGGTTACCGCCCTATTACTGACGGCAAGCTCGTCGAATACGATCAGCCAGCGTCCCGCCGCCTGATCGAAGAAAACTCGTGGCTGCCCGAGTAGATCGCTACCATGCAAGACGCGCGAGAATATATCCGCCGCGGCGATGTTTCGCGTGACATTCGGCGTTCCATCACTACTGGCGATATGAATAAGCCCATCTAGCGCTTCGACGACATATTGTCCATTGGCGCCAACGGAGACATTCATGGGCGCTTTTACGCCAACATCGAGCTGGCTCGCCCCAACCAGAGCAAGCCGTGGAGTGGTAACCGATTGATTGGCGCCCGTTGAAGCACTGGCAGCGAAACCAGGCACCGTCGGGGACATCGCGGGCAGGCTGGATAAGTGCGTGATTTTGGCGTCAGCCTGGTCGCTGTGCGCGGAGAGCGCGCTCTCCGCGCGAGGAGCGCCGCTGAGCGGGGTCAGGCTCGATAGCGTGACATCGCCAGCGCTGGCGACCTGTATTGTTCGCCCCTGCGTTCCGGATGCGCCTTGCAAAACGATGCTGGTCACGGGATTGATGTGTTTCACGGAGCTACCGAGAAAGTGGAGCGCGAGGCCGCTGAGCGACGCCAGCACAAGCACGGCTGCGAGACCTATCAAGAGCACCTTGCGAGAAAGCTGAACCGGCCCGCGAAACGGGACAACAACGCTCTTTGGGCGCCGTGGTACAGGCGCACCGGGGGCATCAGCTTCCGCACGCCAGGGACCGTTCGGAGTAAGATGGGGCGCGGGCGCTGGACTGCGTGGCGTGGTTGGAACGAAAGGACGCGGTTGCGCTCCTGGTGCGCCGGACGGAGAGAACGCGGGATTCAGCGACGTGTTCGCGGGCGCTGGATACGGCCCGAGTGGCGGAGCACTGTACGCCCCAGCGGGTGGTGCGGGCGGCATGCCGTATTGCGGCAGTACCGGCGCTCCGGTCGGCATGGGCGCCAGGCCGGGAGGTGGGGCAAACGGAGCGCCCGTGGCACCTGGAGTTTGTTGATACGGGGTATCCATTCCCTGCGGTGGAGGACTGTATGCATTACCGAACGCATTCGGTGTCGGCAACATGAGGGAGCTGGCCGGCGCGGGTGATGGCGCTATAGTGGCGGGCGGAGCGCCGGTGACCGGCGGCTGCGACCATGCGGGGTATATCGAGGTGCCGGTGAGCGCGCTGTGCAATCCGCGAGCAAACTCGCGGACGCTGGGAAACCGCTGCGCGGGATCTTTGGCGAGCGCCCGCAGCAGCATCGTGTCCACGGCGGGTGGCAGCGCCGGGTTGATGTGCGTCGGCGGCGTGGGCATGACGGTCAAGTGTAGGTGGTGCAATTCGACAACGGTGCCGTTGAAGACGTAGCGCCCAGTCAGCAGGAGAAACGCGATCCCCGCGAGAGCATACTGATCGGTGGCGGGAACGGGAAAGCCGCTGTACTGTTCAGGAGCGCTGTAGAGCGGCGTTCCAATCGTTCCCGTTCGTCCCACCAGCAGCGCCATGAAGCGCGCGAGTCCGAAGTCCGCGAGCAGGATCTGCATGCTCTCCGGGCTCATGTTCGCGCTCGCGGCTGGGCCGCCGGTTGCGAACGGCGCTCCGGGCGGTGTGTCCGCCGGGCGCAGGAGGCGCACCAGGAGATTTTGTGGCTTCACGTCGCGGTGGATCACGCCGTGGTCATGCGCGTACTGAAGCGCCTCCGCGGTCTGGGAGATGATATGTGATGCCAGCGCGGGAGCCATTGGCAACGAGAGCGGCGCACCACCAGGACGGTTCCCGGCAATGAGGAGGTCAGCCAGGGAGCCGCTGGCGATGAAGGGCATCACCAGATAGTGAATGCCCTGCTGCTCGCCATACTCATACACGGGGAGAATGTTTGGGTGGTCGAGCGTGGCAATCGCCTGCGCCTCCTGCAGGAATTGTTGATGCGCTTGCGCTTGCGCAACATCGTTGGCGACGGGTGAGCTTTCGCCACGGACGACCTTGACGGCGACCTGGCGGCCGAGACCGGGTTGGTCAGCAAGGTAGATGTCGCCCATACCGCCGCCGCCGATGCGGTATAACATGCGGCAACTGCCAAGCTGCGTGCCTTCCAGTCCGGCCAT
>DATGEP010000348.1:0-15604 GCA_035310125.1 Ktedonobacterales bacterium | reverse complement strand
CGCGAGCGAGCAGCACCGAGAAATCGTCAGCGCGGGCACAGCGCCGGCGGCGCCAGGTGGCAAAGACACGAGCGGATGGGCCTGGACGCGGCACCCAGAGTTTTGGATCGCCGTCACACTCGGCGCCGTGTTGCGGCTCTGGGCGCTCGATTCGACACACTTTCTCTTCGATCAGGCGACGCTGATGACGCTCGCCCGCGAAGCTGTGCAGCGTCATGCCGTGCCTGTGGCTGGTCTCGCGTCCTCTATCCACACCTTCAATCCGCCGCTCAGTGTCTATTTCCTGCTGCCATTCGCCCTCCTCGATAAAGATCCGCTGCCGGCCGTCGTGTCGCTGGCGCTCTGGAATGTGCTGGGTGTCGCGCTCTGCTATATTTTCGCGCTGCGCTTCTTCGGGCGGCGCGTCGCGGCGGTGGGATCGCTGCTTTTCGCGGCTGGCCCGGCTGCCGTGTTGTATAGCCGTTTCCTCTGGCCGCAGAATTACCTGCCGCCACTGGTCGCGCTGTTCGCCCTGGCGCTTTACGCGGGCTGTATCCAGGGCAGACGCGGAATGCTCGCGCCCGCCGTGGCGCTGCTGGCGCTCGGCGCGCTGCTACACCCTACGATGCTGCTGCTGGCGCCTGCCCTGCTCGCCGGTGTGCTGCTCGCGCCCCACCGGCCCCGCTGGGGCGAGTACGTGCTTTCCGCCGTCATCGTCGCGGCGCTGCTGGCTCCCACGCTTGTGTGGGAAGCCGTCAGCGGCTGGTCTGATCTGCGCCTGGTTACCGCTTACACATCGGGACACGCGAAGATTGACCCGGAAGTGTTCTTCCGGCTGTACGAGGCATTGGGCGCGCCGGGGCTGCCGCTGGCTGGCTCTATTCCTCATGCCCCGCCCCATTCACTCGCCGGTATCGTTCAGCTGCTCGCCGCACCGATCACGAATCCATCGCTTGGCACCTCCGCTCCTTACGCGGCGATTTCCCCGCTCTATGTCGCACTTGGGCTGGCGGCGAGCCTGCTCTTCGCCGTGGGATGGATCACACTCACGTGGCGCGTCCTCACGCCGGCGTGGGCGCTCTGGCGGGGTCAGGCGGAACAACTGAGCTCTCTAACGCGGATCAGGGAATGGGTGTCTGCGACCTGGCGCGGGCTGCGCGCCGGCGCCGCATGGCGGGCCGCTCTGCTCCTCTGGCTGCTTGTCACGGTACCGCTCGCGCTCTTGATCCGCCATTCCAGCGCGATCTTCACCCACTACCTCATCATCCTGTATCCGTGCGCGTTTCTCACGATGGCATTCGGGGCGCTGGCGCTGGCGGAAGGCGCGGCGCGGCTCGCCGGGCGCACGCGGATGGGGACGTCTGTCGCGTGCGCGCTCGTGCTCACTCTCCTCGTCGCACTGATCCTGGGCCAGGCAGCGCAATCGCTGCTCTACACGGTCTCTATCGCGACGGGCCAGTTTGACGCACGCATCGCCGGCTACGGCTATCCACTGGGCGCGCTCCAACAGGCGGACGCGCGGCTGACTCAGCTCCAGCGGCAGATCGGCGCGACAAGCACCTACATCGCGGAGAGTCCGCTGGAGACCGTCCCGATGGACTACGCGCTCGTGCGTGAGCATCCTGATCGGGTAGGTTTCATGGATGCCTGCCTGGTGCTGCCCGCACCGGACGCAAGGCCGGCGCTGGTCGTCGCGGCGAGCGATTCACTGGATGCACGCGCGCTGGCGACGCTGCCCAACGCGGGTATCGTGGCTGAGATTGCGATGGCAGGTAATGCGCCGCTTGTGGTGTATCGCGTGGCCGGGACGCTCCCAGCGGCGCTCCCAGGCGAAATTCCGCTTGCGCCAGTGCGTCTGCGCGACGCCGCGGGCCAGGGACTTCAGCTAGACACGGGGCTGGTGGACGGCGCCCAGCTACGGCTGCGCTGGACGGTTCTTGGATCTACGCCTCCCGGTGCGACGCCGCTCAGGCTGCGCACGCTGGTTCGCGATGTCAGTGCGGCTGGGCAGGTGGGACCAATGCGGACGTTTCGTGATTGCGCGCCGACGCGGTGGGAAACCGGCGATACGATGTTCGCATGGCTGCCGCTCCCGCATTCGTGGAACGGCGCACCGGGCGGTGCGCCCGACGCGATGCTCATTCAGGGGCAGGAGTCTACAGCGGTTCTCGCCACGCCGACGCTCGGCCCCATTCTCCTGCTGTCGTCCAAGCAGGGGGGCATGCAATGGCAAGGGCTCGCGCCGCTTCCGCCGGATGCCGCGCACCCCGGCGGCGGGCATGTGGCGTATGGCGGTGTGCTGCTGAGCGAAGGGGATGCCGGCCGCACGGGCGCGTGAGCAACCCGTAGCCGCAGACTTGACACATATTATACGAAAATGTATAGTACGTTATCGTATGAAAGAATCCTATACGTTGCCGCTCGTGCCGTCGCTCGAGCGCACCACACATGCGGTATCGCTGTGGATCGAGCGCTCATTCCATGACCTGCGCCTCACCCAGGCGGAGGCCCACGTGCTCGCGTATCTCGCGCGCAGCGCTCCATGCTCGATCAACGACCTGCACCACAGCTTCGGCCATAAGCGATCCACCCTCACGAGTCTGCTGGACCGGCTGGAGGGCCGCGGATGGATCGTGCGCGGGACCGATCCGGCGTCCCGCCGTCAGGTGCTGGTGGAGCTGACCGATGCGGGCCGGCAGGTGGGGGAGCGGGTGAGCGGCGTATTGAACGCCCTCGAAGAGCGCGTACTCGCGCGCGCTGGCGCGGGCGATGCCGGCGCTTTCTTGCAGGTACTCCACATTGTGGAGGAGGAGCTTTCGCATGACCGATGACGAATTTGTGCAATCTTTCCTGCGAGGGTCGCTGCCCCCGGAGCAGTTTCATCATCGTGACCATCTGCGCCTGAGCTGGGGTCTCATCCGGGAGCGCGGCGTCGAGGAGGCCACCCAGACGATCACGGCGGGCATCCGGGAGTTCGCCGCCCGCCACGGACAGGCGCGGAAGTATCATGAGACGCTCACCCGCTTCTGGGTACGCATCGTCGGCCACCATGTGGAGGCTCGTCCCGACATCACGGAGTTCGCGGCCTTTCTCGATGCGTTTCCACGACTGCTCGACAAGGACCTGCCGTACCGGCACTGGCGGCGCGAGACGATGAGCGATGTGGCGGCGCGGGCGGGGTGGGTCGAGCCGGACCTGCTGGCCTTGCCCGCATGACGCGAGGCCGCACCTGGATGCACTCTCCTCCAATAACTCACTGCGTCCACCGGTGCCAGGCACGATGGGTCACTGCATGCCAGCCGAAACAGCATCGGCGGTCATGACGCTCTCCTTCTCTATTGTCGCTGCGCCCAATTGTTCCACAAGCGCGACACTCGCATTGTGATGTACGTTACCTACCAGTAATGAGTACACGACGCGCTGTGCATGGTGCGATTATATATTGAGAGGGATTGAACGATGGCGGTGGATGAGAAGCTGAACTCTTGGCGTAATGACTTACTTGATATGAGCCGGCGCAATTCACTGCTCTATTTTTCGTCTACCGGCCGGACATCCTCGGTGCAATTTCGTGTGGATGCGGATGAGCTGTTTCGGAAGCTAGTATATGGCAAGAACCCTTCTGTGCTCACACCGGAAGCGACAACGCTTGAGCCGGATGACTTTCCGAAGCGGCTGGAGCGGCTGCGCACGAAAGCGCGCGAGGCGCTGAACGATCGCGGCATGCAAGTGCTGTATGTGGCGTTTGGCTTGCTCGAATGGAAGGAGACGCCGACCAGCGATGACACTATTCGCTCACCACTGGTGCTCGTGCCCGTTGGACTGGACAAAAAGCGCTATTTCGGCAGCTTTCAGCTCGCGCTGCTGGGCGATGAAGAGATCACCATCAACCCGACACTGACCGCGCGACTCGATGCTAGCTTTTCCATCACATTACCAACCTTCGAGACAATAGAAGTCGCCGTTGCGGCGGAGAGCGAGGGCGTCCGCCCGCGCCAGCTCACCCTAGCAGACATCTTCCGGCGCATCCAGCGTGCGCTGCCGCCCGATTCGCCCTGGACGATCGCGCGCGAGGCCCACCTGGGTGCGTTCTCTTTCCAAAAGCTCGTCATGTACCAGGATTTGGGCAAACATGCGGCTGAAGCGAAGGCACACCCTATTCTGCGGGCGCTGGGTGGGGAGGCGGCGGTGCTGCCACGCGCGGGCAACCCAGCGCTGGCCGGTGAGATGGACGAGCGTGTGCGCCCACAGGACATGCTCGAGATTCTGGATGCGGACTCCAGCCAGCAGGAGGCGATTCAGGCCGCGAAGGCGGGCCGCAGCTTCGTCTTGCAGGGACCGCCGGGCACCGGCAAGAGCCAGACCATCGCCAACATCATCGCCGAATCTCTGGGGCAGAACCGGCGGGTGCTCTTCGTCAGCGAAAAGATGGCCGCGCTCGATGTCGTGCGCCAGCGGCTGCGCGCTGCCGGGCTGGGCGAGTTCTTGCTCGACCTACATAACGCTCGAACGGACAAGAAAGCGTTCTTCGCCGACCTCAAGCAGCAGGTGGAAGCTGTCACGGATCTGAGAGTCCCTCAAGACAATGAGGGCCGCTGGAACAGGGATTCGTCCGCGCTCGCCAGCGCCCGCCAGCAGCTCAACGAGTATGTGCGCGAGCTGCACGCGCCGCGCGGCCCGCTGGGCAAGTCGGCCTTCGAGGCGCACGCTACGCTGGCGCATCTGGCCGCTACGCCGGATATAGACGCCGCGATAGCAGATGTCGCGGGGATGAGCGCCGTCGAGATGGATGAGCGCCGCCGCGCGCTGAAATCGCTCCTGACGCGCGTAGACGTGCTGGACGAGCTCGAGACGTATCCCTGGCGCCAGACGCTGGCACGGACACCTTCGCTGGAGCTGGAAGGCAGCATCCGCTCGCACTTCGATTTGTTGGTGCGCGGGCTGGCGGATCTCGAAGCCGGACTTCGCCGCCTGCGCGAGAGCCTGGGCGAGGAGGATGTGGCGCTAACCTTCGGCTGGGCGGATCTCGCGGTGCGCCGGGCTGAGCACGCAAGACGCACGCCACTGCCGCCAGAGCACTGGATGCTGCCGGGCGCGCCTGCCCGTCTGCGGAATGTGCTGGCGCTGGCGACCGCGCAGGCCGCTCGCTACGGCGACGCCCTCAGACGCTTCGAGCCGGTCTGCCTGCCGTCGGCACGAGCGCTGGAGACGACTACCCTCCTGGCCGCGCTGACCGATGAGGCTGCCGGGGCGGTAGCCTGCCTGCGCGCGTCGCGCGACGTGCCAGAGGATGCCGCCATCATCCATCGCGCCGAGCTGGATACCGGACTGACACAGGCACAGTCTCTGCTGCCGCGCATCGGCGAGACGGTGGGCGCGCTGGCCGAGATCTGCGGCCTCTCCGCGCCGAATACGGTGGAAGCGGCCACGGCGCTCGCCGAAATTGCCGCGTGCCTGCTCAATACGCCGCAACCGCCCGCAAGCTGGCTCGACGCCGACGCCTTCGCGGGCGTGCGGGCGCTGGCGCTCGACGCCTCGACACGGTATGCCGAGGCTCGCCGCGTGCGCGCTACCCTGGAAGCACGCTACACGCCTGCTTTCTTCGCGCTGGATGTGCCGGGGCTGGCGCAACGCTTCACCATCACCTATGCGGGCGTGCTGCATGTATTCATGCCCGCGTACTACGCGGATTTGAAGCAGGTCCGCGCGACGCTGCAACCGGGGCAGACGCGCAATGCAGTGGGCATCTGCGCCGACGTAGCGGCAGCGCGCGGGTTGCTGGAGGAGGAGCGCAGTCTGCGGGACGCCAGCATCGAGCACGCCCGCGTTTTCGGGCGCTTCTTCGGCGGGGAGGCAACAGATTGGCTCGCCTTGCGTGCGGCGGTGGACTGGACGACACGCTTCCACACGCTCGTTTCGCGGGAGGATATGACACGCGAGATGACGCGACTGGCGACCGCACCGAGCAGCGGACGGTCGGCGCTTCGCGACGTGTCCAGCTCGCTTGCGGAGGTACTGGACGAGTGGCGCGACGTGGGGGAGGCGCTGGGCGCGCTCCTCAAGCCAGGCCCGCTGGCCGAGGGCGCGCGCACGCTGGAAACCGCGCCGATGGGTGCACTTCTCGCTGGTCTCACGCGCGTGCATGGCTCGCTGCGAACGTACTGGCAGGCAGTAGATACCGTTGCACCTCATCTCCGGCATGCCGCCTCGGATACGGAATCCGTAGGGGCATCCGGCGGACGCCTGCCTGCCAGCGAAGCTGCGCTTACCTGGGAAGCGCTCCGCGCCTGTGTGCGTCTCGCCGCCGAGCTGAATACGCTGGATGGCTGGCTGGCCGGTCAGGAGAGCGCGCTGCGGCATGATCTGGGCGCGCGCTACGCTGGCTGGGAGACGAGGTGGGTTGAAGCCGAAGAAGCAGTAACCTGGGTTGAGGTGTTGCTGGATACCTACCCGCGCCGCGAGATGCCCACGGTCTTGCGACAGACGCTCGCGGAAGGCGGCGATGTGGAAGCGCGGGAACGGCTGCACGCGGCGCTGGATCGCACCCGCAACGCGCTGGCCGCAGTGGAGGAGGAGCTGCGCTACAGCGATACGGTTCTTCCCCGCTACGCGCTGCTCGATGCCGAGAACACGCAGCAGCAGACGGCAGTGGCGGCGCTCCGCGAGCGTGTCGCGTTTCACCTGGAGAATCTGCCCTGCCTGGAGCGGTGGCTGGAATGTGTAGGCCACCGTGCGAGATGTGAGGCGCTGGGTTTGGGAGAGGTGATACGCGCGGCGCGGCGCAGGCGCCCCTTCCCGCGAGACCTTGTGGACGTGTTCGAGAAACGCTTCTACCAGCTCTGGCTGGATGCCGTTCGCCGTGAGTGTCCGGCGCTGGCACGCTTCTCCGGCGATACCCACGAGCAGACTATCGCGCACTTCCGCGAGCTGGACGCCAATCACCAGCAGCTCGCACAGAGACGGCTGGCGGCACGGCTGCACCAGGCGCGGGTGGATGCCGTGCATGTGCCACAACAGCACGCCGACGACGACCTGACACGCGGGTTCGAGGCAGTGCGGCGCGAGGTGAACAAGAAGCGGCACCGCTCCATCCGGCATGTCGTGGCAACTACAGCGCCAGCGATGCTCATGCTCAAGCCATGCTGGCTGATGAGTCCGCTGAGCGTGAGCCAGTACGTTGAGTCGCCAGACGCGCTCTTCGACGTGGTGGTCTTCGACGAGGCGTCGCAGGTCTGCCCCGAAGACGCCATCTGCGCCATCCTACGCGGCAAACAGCTGATCGTCGTCGGCGACTCGAAACAGCTTCCACCGACGCGCTTCTTCACCAAGACGCTGGCCGACGCCGCCGACGACACCGAGGATGACGACGACGCGAAGGAAGATGAGCGCACCTCCAGCATTCTCGAAGAGTGCCAGGCGGTGAGCTTTCCTGAGTCGTCGCTGCTCTGGCACTATCGAAGCCAGCACGAGTCACTTATCGCCTTCTCCAACGCGCATTTCTATGATGGAAGGCTCCAGACCTTCCCGGGTCCACAGGCGCATCACCAAGACGGCGTGCGCTTCGTGTATGTCGAGGATGGGCGCTATGACAAGGGGCGCACGCGGCAAAATCGGCGCGAGGCCGAGCGGGTGGTGGACCTCATTGTGGAGCATGTGCGCGAGCGCCCGAAGCTGAGCCTGGGCGTCGTGGCACTCAGCGAGGCGCAGCAGCGCGCTATCAGCGAGGCGCTGGAGAAACGGCGCAAGCAAGACGAAGAGCTGGCCGCCTACGACGATCTACTGAACGAAGATACGCCCGGCGGCTTCTTCATCAAGAATCTGGAAAGCGTGCAGGGCGACGAGCGCGACGTGATTCTCTTGAGCGTGGGCTACGGCAAGCACGACGAGTCCGGTAGGGTCGAGCGCAACTTTGGGCCGGTGAACCGGGAGGGCGGCGAGCGACGCCTAAATGTCGCCGTCACCCGCGCCAAGCACCGCCTCATTCTCGTAGCCTCGCTCCACGCCAGCGACCTGCACGGCGAGCTGAAGAACCTCGGTGCGCGGACGCTACGCGACTATCTGGAGTATGCCGAACGCGGCCCAAGCGTATTGGAGCAGCAACAGCGCGACGCCGAAGCGCGCGGCGACGGCGCGCTCCAGTTCGAGTCGCCTTTCGAGGAGGCGGTGTACACCGCACTGACAGCGAAGGGGCTGTCACTGGCAACCCAGGTGGGCTGCTCTGGCTACCGGATAGATCTCGCCGCGAAGGATCCACGCGACGGAGGGCGGTTTCTGCTGGGCATCGAGTGCGACGGCGCGATGTACCACTCCTCCAGGACGGCCCGCGACCGCGACCGCCTGCGCCAGCAGCATCTGGAGCGCATGGGTTGGCGCATCCATCGTATCTGGTCGCGCGATTGGATTCGCAATCCCGCCGCGGAAGTCGCGAAGGCGCTGCGCGCGGTGGAGGAAGCGCAGGCAGCCCTTACGAGCAAGCGGCAGGTGGAAGATCCGCCGGACACTCCCGCGACTGACGCCGCACCGATTGAGCCATCAGCGCCGCTCCAAGCGTCGGGGCCGATGACCGCTCCGAAGACGGCTGCGTCCATTCCTGCGGCCGTCTCCTCAATGGCACACGTTACTATTCCCGCGCACGAAACATCTAAGAATGGAAGCGCCCAGCGCGCGGCGGCGCGCACCTGTGAAGCCTGCGCGTTCTATCAGGAGCAGACCGCCATGCGCTTCTACTGCGGGCGCGATGCCACAACCAAAGCCCGCCGGACGAATGGCCGCACGCCGGCTTGCCCGGCGTGGAAAGCGATGCCATCCAGGCAATAGCACGCGCGCCGGGTACTGAATCTTCATCCTGTCCGGTTTCGCCTTCCTCGTGCGGTACAGCATACGAGGAGGGAAACGCATGCTCGCGCCACGGATACTGAGGGAAGCGCCCGTGCCTGATCCAACGCTGAACACGTCCGCTACGCTGGAGCCGCTCACCTTCGCCGACTTCACGGAACTGGTCGAGCGGCACGAGCGGGAGCTGTATGGCTTCTTGCGCGGAATGGTGCGTGACGCCGAACAAGCGCGCGACCTCTTGCAAGATACGTTTTATGACGGCTGGCGCGCCGTCAAACGCGAGACGCCGCCGTTCGATGGTCCCGGCAAGCCAGAGGAGCAGCGCCGATGGCTCTATCACGCCGCCTACTGCCGGGCGGTCTCCGCGCTGCGGCGCCACCGGCTAATTCGTTGGGAGTCGTTGCATCGCAGTGAGGCCGCACTGGAAGCCGGCGGCTTACTTACACTGGCCGCGTTCGAGGATGCCATCGCCGAAAGCGAGGCCGTCAGCGCGGCGCTGGCTGACCTGGCACCCGAAGATTCGGCGTGCCTGCTGCTGACGGTCGTGCGCGGCTTCACCGCCGTCGAGGCCGCCGAGATCCTGGGTACCTCGCCGCAGGCCACCGCGCGGCGTGTCTCGCGGGCAAAGCGCCGCCTCCTCACCGTCTATTTGGCCCAGAACGGAGACGACGAGAATGGAGCGCGCCCATGACGCCAATAGACTGGCGTATCGTGCCCGCGCCTGGTGTCGAGTGCGCGGCATACGCGGAGCACTTGCCCCTGGTCGCGCAGCGACTCCTCTCGCACGGCGAGGAAGCGCGTGTACGGGCGCACGCGGCGACCTGCGAACATTGCAAGGCGCTGCTCGCCGCATATGACCGGCTGGATGTGGCGTTACGTGCTGGGATTGATCGAGCGGGCGGGAACGCGCCATTGGCAGGAGAAATTGTGGAAATCGTCGAACAACAGGAATTCGGCACGCCATCAGCCGCACCACAGGGCGTGGAGCCGGCGCGTATGCGCCAGCCGCGCCGGGTGTTTTCGCTGATCGGAGCGGTCGCGGCGGTCGTGATGGTCGCGCTGCTGGCGCAGGCGCTCTTCGCGAACGGGCGCGGCTCCCACGCGGGAGCGCCGAGTACGGATGTCAATCAATGGGCGCAAGCGAATGACGGGCTGCCGCCGGGCCTTACCGCCGTATACTCCAGCATGACGATGGTGAGTCCAAACGACGGCTGGCTCTTTGGCATCACTTATCCGGATAGCACGTCCAGCGGGGGAACCTGCGCCCAGTGTGGTCCATTTGCCTTGCGCTACAATGGAACGACCTGGCACAAGACACCAGCGCCTCCCGTCGGTGATATCACTGGCGTCTCGATGCTCTCCAGCACGGATGGCTGGGCGATATCGGAAAACATCATCCTCCGCTATACGGCGGGCGCGTGGCAGGTAGCGGACCGGTACATGGTACCGAACGAAACGATCTACCTGACGACGATAGCAATGGTCTCGCCCACAGAGGGGTGGATTGGTGGCAGCGACGATTCCGGAACATCGCAAGATAGCTTCTTCTTGCACTACACCGCTGGACAGTGGCAGCGCGTCGCGGCGCCCGGCGCACCAGGGTTCCACACGTTGGGCATCAATAGTATCGCAATGCTCACAGCTGACGATGGGTGGGCGGTCGAACCCGCGATTCGTGAGGGAAGCGGCACGATGGCCACGCTGCTGCTCCACTATGGAAACGGCGCATGGCATACCGTGGGCGCCCCGGTGGACGCGACACTCACCAGTGTTTCTGGCATCTCCTCGCGCCTGGCGTGGATGGTGGGCGCGGCAACCGGCATAACAGGAGGCATCTTCCAGTATTACGATGGGCAGATACTGCAGATTTACAGCCCCACCCCCAACATCCTGCATGCCGTGACGATGATCTCGCTCACGGACGGCTGGGCTGTCGGCGATGGCGCCGCGACGTTGCACTGGGATGGCACACAGTGGACCAAAGTTGGATTCGTCATCCACGGCGTCGCGCTGATGGGTGTCGCCTTCACATCGCCCGGCGAAGGGTGGGCCGTGGGCAACGCGCTGAACGTCGGCTCCAATGTGCCGCTGATGCTGCACTACAGTGGCGGCACGTGGAGCGTCTATCCACTCAAGATTGGCGGATAGCGGATGAGTCAGTTAGGGTGGCTGGCACGCGGCTCGCGCCAGCGCTGGATAGCGGTGCGCGGGCTCGCCTGCCTTGGCGCGATGCTGCTCACATTGGCGAGCTGGCTGCCGTGGGTGGCAGTGTCGTTCGCGTTTCCAGATGAGAGCGGCCGCACTTTCACCGACCTGCTGCCTGGCACACTATTTCCGCTGCTGTTCGTGTCGCGCTCTGGGCCGCGTCTAGGACCACGGACATATGCCGACGCCAGCTTGCTGTGGACGGTTCTGCTCTTTGGGGGTATCTTGCTGGCGCTGACGCTCTGGCAGCGCACATCCGCGCGGCTGGCGCGCCTGTCAAAGCGCGTACATGGCCTCTGGCTGCTGGTCATGACCTTGCTGACGTTGCTGTCGGTCTGGCTGTCGCTCACCTTCGCTTCATGGGCGGGACCCAGCTATGGCGATCTTCGGATCGTACACATAAACACTGTAACAGGCGCGGGCTTCTGGCTGGCGCTGGCGGCGCTGGCGAGTCTCTGGGGTAGCGCGTACCTGATGATGGGTGAGCCGCGCATCCAGCAGCGGACGGGACGGCTCGCGGCATCGAGGTCCTGGCGCCGCTCGCGGGCGCAGCTCGTGGGGCTAGGAACGCTGCTGGCTGGCATACTGCTCTGGGGCCTGGGCTACATCGCGCTCCCCTGGGCAACCGTGAATTGTAAGGCGCCCAGACTCAGCCTGACACATTACCTGGATGGTGTCTGCGCTGGGGTGGACTCCGGCGACACGCTCATGGCGCTGGTTGGTCCACATCTTCCCCCGACATCCATGTACACCGGGGAGGCGATGCTGCTGATCTACACACTGCTGGCTGGCTCCGCGCTGTTGCTGCTCGCGGGCGCGGGCCGCAGCGCCTACACGCGCGGCTTCTGCGGCTGGGTGCTGGCGTGGCTGCTGGCGGCGACTGCGATGGCGCTGGTATCGTATCGGGGCGTCGCAGTGGTGGTTGCGAACCCACCCATTCTCGGCGCAGCCGCCGTCGGCGTGTGGCATGGCGACCTCGGCATCGTCCTGACGCTCGCCGGGCTGCTCAGTGGGTGGGCCAGCCTCATCCCGCTCGAAGCGGCTGGATTGGCACAGGCAACGGCCATGCGTGAACCCATGCGTGAAGATGCTCTCTCGCCCGTGATGCGCGGCTGAGCCTCGAACGTTTCAATAGGTTAAGAAGCGCACCCGCGAAGTGCTGAACGGGCATACGGCCGGAAAGGATGGACGCATGGAGCCTGATGACGGCGCTTCGGAGCAAGCCCGTGAGCGGAGATTGCGGGCGCTGCGCGATCTGGCGCGCGAAAGTGGCATGGCAGCGGAGACGCCAGGCGAGGCACGGCTTTCTGAGTCATTATCGGCTGGATTGCCGCATGCTCGGCGCGCGCCGCGCCGGCATGGCTTGCGCACGGTCCTACTCGTCGGTCACGAGCTGGCGAGGATCGGGGCGGTGCTGGCGGTGCGGCTGCAGAGTGGACGGGGGCTCCCCAGTGATGCCTGGCCCGCCCTTGCACAGGTCTGCCGCATCTGCCGCGAAGTCGAGTATGTAAGTGGCGAGCGGGCGGGCGAAGGTCGCTGGAGCAGGAGGCCGGTGCGCGCCGACGCGCACCGGCGCGCACCGGCGCCTTACGTCACCATGCTATGTATCCACAAGGCGCTCTGGCCTTGCTCGGCTTCTAGCTAGCACGAAAGATACTGACACTTGACGCACCACACTTGACAGCTCGCCAATTGTGTGGTATAGTTAACGGATTGGAGAGGCTACCACCTGATACTTCACCCGGGAGCAGAAGAACCTCTGGCCCATACCCCTCCTCACCACCCCCTCATCGTGCTGGGATGCTCAGACTGCTGACGCAGCCGCTCTTGTGAATCCTTAAGCCGACCACCTTGACCTCCGTGTTGTAAGAGAGAGCGCAACACCAGCCAACCACCGGACCGCCTCGATGACGGTCCCGGCAATCCGCCCGCTCTGCCTCCCCTCTGGACGAGCTGCGCTTGATACAGTGCCGACTGCATGAGACAGCCGCACTCACCAGCGATCCAAGTGTTTAGGAACACAACTCTCGCACGCAACGTTGCGCCGTCCGCACTGCTGTATGCGACTACGCTGCGACGAGACCTGCTAGGACTCGCGGTGTCCATGGCGGCCGAGCAACCGAGGGATGCGGCGGTGGGTGCATGAACTTACACCTTCGCTCTGGGTCCGCACGACATGCGGACAGAGCGCCTATCGCCTGTGTGGGCATCTCCCAGAGTCCCGCAGGTGTTCGATATCTCGGCGGCCTTCAGTGGAGTGCGCATGAAGGCATAGCGGAAGGTGCAAAGGAACCAAGGGACCATACCGGCGCACAGTGGACGACTGGCGGCACACGCCGATGTTGCGCGGTGCCTGCCCAAAAGGAGCGTTTTCATGGTACTCATGGGAGTCACAGCGACATTTAGCGATCTGGCCCTCCAAATTATCGCAGGCGCGATCGCTGCGGGCCTCGCGGGCCGCGCCATGCGCGGTGGGGGCTTTGGCATTCTGGGTGATCTGGTGTTTGGCGTCCTCGGCGCCATCGCTGCCAACTTTGTCGTCAGCTATTTCGGCCTGTTCGATGCCAAACACTACGGTCTGATAGGTGAGCTTGTCGTCGCAATCATTGGGGCGATCCTGTTGGTCGTCATTGTCCACGTCTTCACCGCTCGCCGGACCGCGCGGGCTTAGGGGTAAGCTGCTAAACACCACCGAGCCCATCCGTGTGTGCTACCACGCGCGGACTGGGCGGGGCACCTCGACACGAGTGGAATACACGATCGCCGAGGCGTCGAGTCGACGTCCAAGAACCTGAAGCTTGAGACTTGAGGAGAGGAACAACACACCATGGAACCTGCACAGGTGTATCACCCTGTCATGCACGAGGAGCAACCGGAGCAACTGGCGCAGCCCCTCCGCCCGCCGATGCCATCAGCGCAGCCCCTCCAACCAGCGCAACCGGTCTGGCCGACGAGGCAACGCGCTCCTGGTGCGGCCGCCTATCGCGCCTCTCAGCTGATTTACCTTGTCTTCGGCATCATCGAGGTGCTGATCGCCACCCGTGTGATCCTGAAGCTCCTGGCTGCCAACCCAAGTGCGGGGTTCACCAGCTTCATCTACGGGATAACCGCCCCGTTCGTCGCGTTCTTCCAAGGCGTCTTCCCAACCCCACAGAGTCGAGGCAGTGTGCTGGAGATCTCAGCGTTGCTGGCCATCGTCGTGTACGCGCTACTGGCGTGGGGTGTTGCGCGCGTGATCCAGATCCTGGCGGAGCGGGGGCATCCTACGGCCACGGCGTAACCCTCTACGCCGGAATCTGCCAATTGAGTGGATAGCGCAGCGCGTGGATATGCCCATGTAGCAGTAGCAGTCATGACTGTCATGGCACGGGCAGCCTGCCTCCAGCGGAGCCCCGCTGGAGGCGGCGCAGGGGTCGAGTAAGGGCATGCCAGATCTACGCTGTCCCTATCTATAGTCTGGGGCTGGACTTCGTACGGTCCTCACTCCGCTCACTGCAGAGACACGTACTGAGCGGAAGAGAAAAGAGATGAACTATGGCACGGCTTGCACTTGAGCAGTCCACGTCCCCACAGGCCTCACTGGTCTCACCACGTCCCGTTGTCTCCGCTGAGCAGTCACCGCGAGACGGCGCACGTCCGCATCCCTGGGAAATGGTGCTGCACCCGGTATCCAGTCTGCGGTTCATGAATGCCCTGCGCCATGACCCGCGCATTTCGTGGGTGCGCAAGGTGCTCTACGTCGGACCTCTCTTGGTCCTGGTAGTCGCCTTGCTCGTGCCTGAGGGTGTCGTCGCGGCTGGTATCGCTCTGCTGCTGCCGCTCGTCGGGCCACTCATCAATGTGCCTGCAGATGCGGCACTCGACTGGATCGCGTTTGGACTTGCCGCGTATGCCCTGCTGGGGGTTTTCCCGAGGGCAATTGTGCGTGAGCACCATGCGCGGCTCTTCCACCCAACACCCTCAGCACGGCGCTCGTCGCCCGCATGATCCGCCGCCAGATTCGGTTGATAGGACCTTGAGGGCCTCACCAGCATTGACCCTGCCCCTCCTGCTCCACTCCGAGCCAGACCGGGCACCGACTTCTGTAGCCTGGGAGGGCAGGAAGCCGAAGACGTTCGATCATGGTTCCTACGCACTCCGCTCCGGGAAGCTATAAGACAGTCTGCATACAGTCGGCCGGCAGGTGAGGAGTATGGCGTCGATCCAATAGTCGAGACGCCAACCGCGGTAGTGCGTACGACCACCGTTTGGGCCAGTGGAGGAACTGGCTAGTCGAAAAGGCATCACAGTATGCGTATAAAACTCGCCGCCACCCTTGGAGCGCTCGTCGGCGTATGCATTCTCGTTGCGGCAACGCTGACGGTGAACGGGACGGCCCTCCACAGTTTTCAGACGCTCGATCAGCAGGCGCGACAGCAAGATAAGGGTGTTGCGTCGACCTCAACTCAGCCGTGCGCGAACCCGCGCTTGCAGGTGAGCGCCCCCACTCGGGTGTTGCTTGAATCCGAGGCGGAAGCCCTTAGCATTCGCGTCACGAACGATGACACTGTGCAGTGTGATATCACGGTCAGTCTGGTGGCGCCCA
>DATGEP010000347.1:0-1020 GCA_035310125.1 Ktedonobacterales bacterium | reverse complement strand
GGACTCGACTGGGACTGAGTAGCGATTGGTCTCGAAGGTCACCTGGCTGTAGGCGTTGAGTGTGACCGGTACCATCACGCAGCAGTCGAAGTCGTGCGCCGGCAGCGGCCGCAGGTGGGACTGCTCTAGCGCCCAGGCTTGGCCGATGGTCATCGGCTGGCGCTCGACCGTACGGGCGTCGTCTTTCTGGCACTCCGCCAGCAGATGTGCGTTCAGGGTTTCAAAATCGGGTAAGTTGGGCAGCGGCACTAGAAAGTTGCGGCGCACAAAACCGATGCCGCTCTCCACGCCGCCTTTTTCGTGTCCCTCGCCAGGAGTGCAGAAGCGGCTCTCAAACAAGTAGTGGCTGCGGAAGGCGACAAACGCCCGCTGCTCTTCACGGTGGTGGCCTTCCAGCACCCGGCGCACCGCTGTGGTCAGATTGTCGTAGGTCAAGGTCTGCGGCACCCCGCCCAGATAGTGGAAGGCCGCCACGTGGGCGTCGAAGAAAGCTTCCTGCTTCTGCGCCGGGTAAGCCTGAGCGAAGACCTTGCGCGAGTAGTTGAGCCGCAGCTCGAAGAATTGGACCGTCTGTTGGCGGCCACCCAGGATGGCTTCGGCCTCGCCCCAGTCGACTTGCGCATCGTGACCCGGGTCGAACTCCAGCGGCAGAAAGACTGGACGTTTGCGCTCGCTCTGGAGTTGCTGGGCGACGTAGCGGCGGACGGTGACCTCGCTGCCAGTGTAGCCTTGGCCTTTCAGTTGCTGGAAGATCTTGCGGGCGGTATAGTGCTGCTTGCGTGGCGCGTTGGTGTTCTTGGCCAGTAGCTCGTCAATGGCGGTCTTGAAAGCGCCCAGCTGGGGGGCTGGCCGCGGATTCTTGCGTGAATACTGGCGTGGTTCAGCCGAGGTCAACGCTTCGCGGATCACATTTCGTCCGTGCTGCAGTTCGCGGGCAATTGCCCGAATGCTCTTGTGCTCAACAAAATAGGCGCGCCGAATGGCTTCGCGGTCTTCCACCTGGATCATCTCCACCTCCGA